>NZ_JBXWPF010000003.1:0-223636 GCF_059611265.1 Ruegeria sp. CDSA241 | reverse complement strand
CCAAAGGTATTCCTCTCGGCCATCGCTCTCGCTGCTACAGTCCTATTCTGGCTGTAAATCAATGAGTCTGGAGCCTAGACTCTTAAACGGTCGGTGATCTTTCAGAGGATCGGATAAAGAAGTAACGCAATGATTTGAGGCGAGCAGCACGCAAACGATCTGCCCAAAACCTCTCGGGGCTACACATCCACGATAACCGGACACGGTCAGGCCTTTCATTCCCAACGTTCTTGAAGTCAATCGGCTCGGCACCCGGCACGACCATGCGCGCAACTTGCCTAATGTGTCGAAACTCGGCAAAGCACCTGCCGACCTTGGTCAAAAAGTCCTTAATGAACACACCAAATCACGCCGCAATTCACCAGTCTTGATGCCGCAGCGCAGCAAGGCTATCAAGCATTCACCAACAGGAGGCGTTTGCGAGCGTTAACATGCCGGTTCTACCCAAATCACCGATATACCTGCGCGTATTGTTCGCCTAGAAGTTCGCCAAACAAACAGGACCGGGACCTGATATGACACATTTCGACAAGATCCTGATCGCCAACCGCGGCGAGATTGCCATTCGCGTGATGCGCGCAGCGAATGAGATGGGCAAACGCACAGTCGCCGTATATGCGGAAGAGGACAAGCTTGGCTTGCACCGTTTCAAGGCGGACGAGGCCTATCGCATCGGCGAGGGGATGGGGCCGGTTGCCGCTTACCTCAGCATTGACGAGATTATTCGCGTGGCCAAGGAATGTGGTGCGGATGCCATCCACCCGGGCTATGGCTTGTTGTCGGAAAACCCAGATTTCGTGGATGCCTGCGTCCAGAACGGGATCACCTTCATTGGACCAAAGGCCGAAACCATGCGCGCCTTGGGCGACAAGGCCAGCGCCCGCCGCGTGGCCATCGCCGCCGGAGTTCCGGTGATCCCTGCGACCGAAGTGCTGGGCGACGATATGGACGCGATCCGGTCACAAGCCAAAGAGATCGGATATCCCCTGATGCTCAAAGCATCCTGGGGCGGAGGTGGCCGCGGTATGCGCCCAATCGAATCCGAGGACGAACTGGAAGAAAAGGTCCTGGAAGGCCGCCGCGAAGCCGAGGCTGCCTTTGGCAATGGCGAGGGCTATTTGGAAAAGATGATTATCCGCGCCCGCCATGTCGAGGTGCAGATTCTGGGCGACAAACATGGCGAAATTTACCACTTGTATGAGCGCGACTGCTCGGTCCAGCGCCGTAATCAGAAAGTCGTGGAACGCGCGCCTGCCCCGTATCTCAGCGAAGAACAACGCGCGGAAATCTGCGAACTGGGCCGCAAGATTTGCGCCCATGTAAATTATGAATGCGCAGGCACCGTCGAGTTCCTGATGGATATGGAAACCAGCAAGTTCTACTTCATCGAGGTGAACCCGCGCGTTCAGGTGGAACATACCGTCACCGAGGAAGTCACAGGTATCGACATTGTGCAGGCACAGATCCTGATCGCCGAGGGCAAATCGTTGGCCGAAGCCACCGGCGCCGCCAGCCAAGCGGATGTGCACCTGAACGGTCATGCCCTTCAGACCCGGATCACAACCGAAGACCCACAGAACAACTTTATTCCCGACTACGGTCGCATCACCGCATACCGCTCGGCTACTGGCATGGGTATTCGCCTAGATGGCGGCACGGCCTATGCGGGTGGTGTAATCACGCGGTACTACGACTCGCTGCTGACCAAGGTCACGGCCTGGGCCCCGACGCCACAGGCCGCGATTTCGCGAATGGACCGAGCGCTGCGCGAGTTCCGTATTCGTGGCGTCAGCACCAATATCGACTTTGTCATCAACCTGCTGAAACACCCGACCTTCCTGTCGAATGAATACACCACCAAGTTCATCGACACGACGCCCGAGCTGTTCACCTTTAAACGACGCCGTGACAGGGGCACCAAGGTTCTGACCTATATTGCGGATATCACCGTGAATGGGCATCCTGAGACCAAGGATCGTCCCGCACCGCGTACCGATCTGAAAGAGGCCAAGGCCCCGGCTCTGAAAAGTGAGCCGCAGATGGGCACCCGCAATCTGCTAGAACAAAAGGGCCCGCAGGCGGTGGCCGATTGGATGAAGGCTCAGCGCCAGTTGCTGATCACCGACACCACGATGCGCGACGGGCACCAGTCGCTGCTGGCGACGCGGATGCGGTCGATCGACATGATCAAAGTGGCCCCGAGCTATGCGGCCAACCTGCCGCAGCTGTTCAGCGTCGAATGCTGGGGCGGCGCCACTTTCGATGTGGCTTATCGGTTCTTGCAGGAATGTCCGTGGCAACGTCTGCGTGACCTGCGCGAGGTGATGCCGAACCTGATGACCCAGATGCTTTTGCGCGGTGCAAACGGGGTTGGATACACCAATTACCCCGACAACGTGGTGCAGGAATTCGTTCGTCAGGCGTCAGAAAATATCGACGTGTTTCGCGTCTTCGACTCTCTCAACTGGGTCGAAAATATGCGTGTCGCGATGGATGCGGTGGTCGAGAACGGTAAAATCTGTGAAGGCACCGTTTGCTATACTGGCGATATTCTGGACCCGAACCGTGCCAAATATGACCTAAAATACTATGTTGGCATGGCGAAAGAGTTGCGCGATGCCGGGGCTCATATTCTGGGCCTGAAAGACATGGCCGGCCTGCTGAAACCAGCCTCGGCCAAGATTTTGATCCGTGCGCTGAAAGAAGAGGTCGGGTTGCCAATCCACTTCCACACGCACGACACTGCCGGTATCGCCAGCGCCACCATTCTGGCCGCCTCCGAGGCGGGTGTGGACGCAGTGGATTGCGCGATGGACAGCTTCAGTGGCAACACTTCTCAGGCGACATTGGGCACTGTGGTCGAAGCGCTGCGCCATACGGAACGCGACACCGGTCTGGACATCAAAGCCATCCGCGAAATCAGCGACTATTTCGAGGTGGTCCGAGGCCAGTATGCGGCCTTTGAATCCAGCCTGCAGGCCCCTGCATCCGAGGTATATCTGCACGAGATGCCCGGTGGCCAGTTCACTAACCTCAAGGCTCAGGCGCGCAGCCTTGGCCTGGAAGAGCGTTGGCATGAAGTGGCGCAGATGTATGCGGACGTGAACCAGATGTTCGGCGATATCGTCAAAGTCACGCCTTCGTCAAAAGTGGTTGGCGACATGGCGCTGATGATGGTCAGCCAAGGGCTGACGCGCGCCGATGTCGAAAACCCGGACTCGGACGTGGCCTTCCCGGATTCGGTCATCGACATGATGCGCGGCAATCTGGGGCAGCCTCCGGGCGGGTTCCCTGATGCGATCATCAGCAAGGCGCTTAAGGGCGAAAGCCCCAACACTGACCGCCCCGGCAAAGACGTACCCCCGGTCGATCTGGAGGAAACGCGCGCCGAGCTATCCAAACAACTGGACGGCAAAGAGGTCGACGACGAGGATCTGAACGGATACCTGATGTATCCCAAGGTGTTCCTTGATTACATGGGTCGCCATCGGATCTATGGCCCCGTCCGCACCCTGCCCACGCGCACATTCTTCTATGGAATGGAGCCCGGCGAAGAGATCGCCGCGGAAATCGATCCCGGCAAGACTCTGGAAATTCGCTGTCAGGCCATCGGTGAAACCGATGAAAATGGTGAGGTCAAAGTGTTCTTTGAACTGAACGGTCAGCCCCGTGTGATCCGGGTGCCAAACCGTCTGGTGACGTCAACCACGCAGGCCCGACCCAAAGCGGAAATCGGCAACCTCGCACATATCGGCGCACCGATGCCGGGTGTCGTGGCAACCGTTGCGGTTACTGCGGGACAAGAGGTCAAAGAAGGCGATATGCTTTTGACCATCGAGGCCATGAAGATGGAGACTGGCATTCACGCCGAAAGGGACGCCGTAGTCAAAGCCATCCACGTTCAGCCAGGCGGCCAAATTGACGCCAAGGACCTGCTGATCGAGCTGGAATAGCAAAAAAAGGCGCGCCTCTGGGGCGCGCCTTTTCCATTTCATTGGGTTAAGGTTCAGCCGTCTACGGTTTCTCCTTCAACCTCATCTTCGACCAATGCCTTTTCTGTTTCATCACCAGAAACATCATAATCCGCAAGCGCCGGCAGACCCAGCAGGTCGTGCAGCTCGTTCAGGGCGTCGTCAGACAACTCGCGACCGCCGGTCAGAGTATCCAGAGCCTCTTGCGGGTCAGAAGATCCGGCCAGGTTTGTCTCGGCCTCCTCTACTGCCAGCGCAGCCTCTTCGACCGCGTCGTCGTACTTGTCCTGAGCGGTGATGCCCTCGGCAAGCTCGTCTTCGGTCGGCTCATAGGCCTCTTCGATCTCTTCTGCGGTCAGTTCCTGCAGGTCTTCCAGTTCGTCGTTCTTATCCTGCAGATCTGTCGCCGCATCGGTATGACCAAGAATGCTCTGCTGATAAGAGTACAGTTTTCCTGGCATACTGTTCGGAGACGCATTCATAAGAGCCGTTTGGCTGGCATGGGCTGCGTTCAGACCTTTAAGCTCCGATGCAATTTTGCCGTGCTTGTTGGGGTGAACCGGCTCCTCATCAACGACAGCAGTGGTAACTTTGGTCATCTTGGCAGGTTTCTTATTGCCCTTGACCAGATTACCAATCGAAGCGACCAGCCCGTTTTTCTTTTGAGTCGTAGCGCCCGTTTTGGCAGTTTTTTGCTTTTTCAGGCCAAGACTGGCGAGCAACCCTTTGCCAGTCCCCTTTTTACCCAAGGACTTGCCACCTTTCACCTGTGAGGACTTGTCGCCAGACTTATCCGCGCCGTTCCCATTTCCACCACCATTGCCTTTGCCACCGCCATTACCTTTGCCGCCACCATTTTTGGCGATGGCCATATCAGGTACGGCAACAACTGCCACAAAGCTTACAGCGCCAAGCAGCAGAAATGAGGTCGCAATTACACGCGAAAGTAACAAGAACCGTTTCATATTATTCACCTGTCCTTCTTGAGCAGTGGCAGCAGATACCACAAAATCAAGCACCTGAGTTAACGTTGACAGTTAGTTAATAATTGAATTTGGGTAAAATGGTGGCTTTTTTCGGCGTGTGCGACCCACCGCGCTCACACCGCCAGCACAATATTGGCTATTGCAGCTACGAAGATTGAACCAAATGTCAGCAGCATTCCGATTTGCCTGAGGATAACGATCTGCGGAGACCTGCCAAACCCATATGCATGAAGCAGGCGACCACCCAGCAAGGCCAATCCCAACAGGTTCAACAGCAACCCGCTGGCGCCCTGCAATTCAACCATCGCCATCAATAACAGCGCAAACGGCGCGTATTCCGCGAAATTGCCATGAGTTCGGATCGCCTTGATCATTTGCCCCTTGCCACCATCCCCGTAGGAAACCTTTTCGCCCCGTCGGTGGCCAATGACCCGAAGGCTCAGCGCCAGATACAAAAAGGCGGCTAATGCCGCATAAACCGGTGTAATTGTCAGCATGGGTGGCTCCGTCTATTAATATTCCTAAGCTCTGGGCAAAGCTTAACGCGGAATCTCGACCGGTCCAGTTGAACCGGGCTGCTGCTACGCGAGGTCAAGTCTGTCTGGATTTCCTCCGCACGAGAAGATTTTTTGCAAAAGTCGCGTTTTTCCCCTTGCAGCTTTCCGCCAGAATTAATACTTCACGCCTCACTCAACGGCGCGGGCGTAGCTCAGGGGTAGAGCATAACCTTGCCAAGGTTAGGGTCGGGCGTTCGAATCGCCTCGCCCGCTCCATTGAGAGGTCTCCGGACCAAATATGTATCTGATGCGGGCGTAGCTCAGGGGTAGAGCATAACCTTGCCAAGGTTAGGGTCGGGCGTTCGAATCGCCTCGCCCGCTCCAGATACAAACCCTCTCACTCAACGCTGTTTTCTTATGGTGCGGCCTGCTGAAAAAGCATGACCCGCGTATATGTTCATATGCCGCAACCGAACAAAGCCACCTTCACATTGGCCGCGCGGACGGCGCATAAGAACGTCTTTGACACCGCGCCGAAGTACTCCGATCACGACCCGGACCGAATCTTCCGCGTGACAACGTTTGAGCAGGGCTAGAACGCCTTGAACGTCATTGTGGTCAGCGAGCGTTCTATACCCGAGATCACCAGCAGATTTTCATTGATGAAATGTCCCACATCCTCGGCCTCGGGGATGTAAAGCTTCAGCAGCAGGTCATATTCGCCGCTGGTAGAGTAGAGCTCCGAGTGGATTTCGCGCAACGCGATCTCTTCAGCCACCTTGTAAGTGGTGCCAGGTTTGCAGCGGATCTGGATGAAAACACAAGTGGACATGGGCCGAGCCTTGTTGGTTGAGTTGGCCGCAGGCTGACATGGGCTGCGCCCGGGCGCAATCCCCTGCAACAGTTTGCGGCGATTGCGACGGATGGTCTGGATCAACCCGCCCTACCCCGTCTATAAGCACGCCTGTAGTAAAAGGAATTCGCCCATGCGCAGCGCAAAGATCAGCCGTCAGACCGCCGAAACCGAGATCACGGTCGAGGTCAATCTGGATGGGACCGGCCAGTATGACAATCAGACCGGCGTCGGTTTCTTTGACCACATGCTGGATCAGTTAGCGCGCCATTCTCTGATCGACATGACGATCCGTGCCAAGGGCGATTACCACATCGACGACCACCACACGGTCGAGGACACCGGAATCGCACTGGGGCAAGCGTTGACACAGGCCTTGGGCGACAAAAAGGGCATCCGGCGGTATGGCGAATGTCACCTGCCGATGGACGATGCACAGGTGCGCTGTGCGCTGGATCTGTCAGGGCGACCGTTTCTGATCTGGAACGTAGACCTGCCGACACCCAAGATTGGCACCTTCGACACTGAACTGGTGCGCGAGTTCTTTCAGGCGCTGGCCACTCATGGCGGCATCACGCTGCATATCGACCAGTTGCACGGGTTCAACAGCCACCACATCGCAGAAGCGGCGTTCAAAGCTGTCGCGCGCGCATTGCGCGACGCGGTTGAGACCGATGCGCGCAAAGCAGATGCGATTCCGTCGACCAAGGGCGCGTTGTAAATGCTCACCGCCATTATCGACTATGAAAGCGGCAATCTGCATTCCGCTGAAAAGGCGTTTCAGCGCATGGCGCGGGAACTGGACTCCGGCGAGGTCGTGGTCACATCCGACGCGGATGTCGTGGCGCGCGCCGACCGGCTGGTGCTGCCCGGCGACGGCGCTTTCCCTGCCTGCGCGGCCGAGCTGCGCGGGCACAAGGGTATCTATGACGCGATGGTCGAAGCGGTCGAGCAGAAAGCCCGCCCATTTCTGGGTATCTGCGTCGGTATGCAGCTGATGGCCTCGAAAGGTCATGAGTACACTGACACCGATGGGTTGGACTGGATTGCTGGGGATGTGGTGCAGATTGCGCCGTCAGACCGGTCGCTGAAAGTGCCGCATATGGGTTGGAACGATCTGGTGTTGGAAAGCGAACACCCTGTCTTTGCCGGGGTCACATCAGGCGATCACGCCTATTTCGTCCACTCATACCATTTCCGGGTCAGCGATCCGTCACAGCGTCTGGCCTATGTGGATTACGGTCAGGACGTCACGGCCGTAATTGGCCGTGACACTATGGTCGGGATGCAGTTCCATCCTGAGAAAAGCCAGGATGTGGGCCTGCGCATGATCGGGAATTTCCTGACCTGGACGCCCTGAGCGGTTACTGAACCCGTGTCCAGTCCTGCCCGCGACACACCAATCCACCCGCAACACAACCTTTGACGGTCAGCTTGTTCTGGCTGTCCAAGGTCATTTTCGAGCTGTAGGTCTTGTCTCTGTCCGGAGCCCAGATCTTGCCCCCGCCATAGGTGCCGTCGCCATCGGGCACCATATCCCAGATGATCTGCTTGCCGAGGTTTTCATATTCCAACTGTTCATTCCCGTCTTTGTCAAAAGCGGTATCGATGGTACCGCAAATCGCGCTGCCGCATTCGGCGATCGAAACATGCAGATACCCGCCGGAGTCTCCGGGCTGGGTTTTCCAAAGACCGTCAACCGGGTCGGCCATCGCCGCTCCCGAAATCAGAGATGCCAGCCCCAAGGCTGCTGCAAAAGCTGTTTTCTTCATAAAATCCTCCCTATTTGACCAGCAGTCTGGCGCGCTGGTGGACGTGGGGCAAGATTGACTTTGCGTCGCGTTGCATCCCCTGCCCTGCCTGTGCGATATCCCGCCGGGAAAACAGCGATTCAAGGCCTGACAACATGATCCTCTATCCTGCCATCGACCTCAAAGACGGACAGGCCGTGCGCCTGCTGCGCGGAGAAATGGACAAAGCGACCGTGTTCAATGAAGACCCCGCCGCCCAGGCCCGTGCCTTTGTCGACGCGGGGTGCGAATGGCTACATCTGGTTGACCTGAACGGTGCATTTGCCGGTGAGCCGGTCAACGCCGCCCCAGTCGAGGCAATTCTGAAGGAATGCAACGTTCCCGCCCAGCTTGGTGGCGGTATCCGCGACATGGTCACCATTGAAACCTGGATCGACAAAGGTCTGGCCCGAGTGATTCTGGGCACAATCGCGGTTGAGAACCCGGATCTGGTGCGCGAGGCGGCCAAAGCCTTTCCCGGCAAAGTTGCCGTTGGCATTGATGCCCGCAACGGCATGGTCGCGACCAAAGGCTGGGCTGAAGAGACGAATGTACAGGTCACTGATCTGGCGCGCAGCTTCGAAGACGCTGGCGTTGCTGCAATCATCTATACCGATATCAACCGCGATGGCGCGATGCAGGGCCCTAACATTGAGGCCACCGCGGACTTGGCCCGTGCCGTATCGATCCCGGTGATCGCGTCAGGCGGCGTCAGCTCATTGGATGATCTGATTGCTCTGCGAGATTGCGGTGTGGAATTGAACGGCGCGATTTCCGGCCGGGCGCTGTATGACGGCGCGATTGACCTGGCAGAGGCCATTCGCGCCCTGACCTGATTTACTGCGCGGCAGCCGCAGTCAGCTTTGCCAGCGCCCCGCGCATTTTCTCGATGATGGGAGAGTTTTCGACCGCGTCGAACTCATCCATCGTCTCTTTTGGATCTTCATAGATCAGCCAAACCTGACCGTCGGCATCTTCATACGCTTGCACCTTGAGCGGCAGGAACAGTCCGGCACGCGGGTCGATCTGCATTGCAGGCGTACCTAGCGCAGGATTGCCGAAAATCAGCACCTGATTGGGCGGGATAGGCGTTCCGACCTTTTCAGCTCCGGCGGCGTGGTCGATCCGCGCAAAAACCGTTGCACCCGCGTTGCCAATCGCCGTCTCAAGCGCGTCCAGCGCCTGGGTCACCGATTTGTCGGTCTTCATCTTGATGATATCGTCAGCCATTGCGGCAGCTGCTCCTGCGAAAATGAAAGTGGTTGCTAAAAAGAGTCTACGCATCTCATTGATCTCCTGATGAATTGGGGACAGTTTTCACAGGTTCCAGAGTTGTGACAATCACAAGTCTGGCATCGGCGGGGCTTTGCCGTTAGAGGTGCGCCAACAAAGGACGAGAGATGCTGAAAACCCGTATCATACCCTGTCTGGATGTCGCCGATGGCCGCGTTGTCAAAGGTGTTAACTTTGTTGGCTTGCGCGATGCGGGTGACCCGGTGGAATCCGCCAAGGCCTATGACGCGGCAGGCGCTGACGAGATTTGCTTTCTGGACATCCATGCCACCCATGAAAACCGGGGTACCATGTTCGATGTGGTGCAGCGCACAGCGGAACAGTGCTTTGTACCCCTGACCGTTGGCGGCGGCGTGCGGACCAAGGAAGACGTGCGCGCTCTGTTGCTGGCCGGTGCAGACAAGGTCAGCTTCAACTCGGCGGCAGTGGCAAACCCGGATGTGATCGCCCAAGCCGCCGATCAATTCGGCAGCCAGTGCATCGTCTGTGCCATCGACGCCAAGACCGTCAGCCCTGGAAAGTGGGAAATTTTCACTCATGGCGGACGCAAGCCCACCGGCATCGACGCGGTTGAGTTCGCCAAAACCGTCGTCGCCAAGGGCGCGGGTGAGATTCTGCTGACTTCGATGGATCGCGATGGTACCAAAGCCGGGTTCAACTTGCCGCTGACACGCGCCATTTCGGATGCTGTGAATGTACCAGTGATCGCCTCGGGCGGGGTTGGAACTCTGGATCATCTGGTCGAAGGCGTCACCGAAGGCGGTGCCAGCGCTGTCCTTGCCGCATCGATCTTTCACTTCGGCGAATTCACCATCCGCGAGGCCAAGGAACACATGGCTGCCGCTGGCATCCCGATGAGGCTGACATGAGCATTCTGCACGACCTGGCCCAAACGATTGAGGCCCGCAAAGGGACGGATCCTGAAGGCAGCTGGACCGCCAAGCTGTTGGCCAATGGCCCCGAGAAATGTGCCGAGAAATTCGGCGAAGAAGCGGTTGAGGCCATCATTGAGGCGGTCAAGGGCGATCAGGCCAAGCTGACCTCAGAGGCGGCGGATGTACTGTATCACCTGCTGGTCATGCTGGCCGCGCGCGATGTGGCGCTGGATGATGTGCTGGCCGAACTGGCCCGGCGTCAGGGCACCAGCGGCATCGCGGAAAAGGCCGCGCGACCCAAGGGGTGACGCAGGTGTTGTCGATCCATTATTCTGATCCTGACAGGTTCGCAGGTCAAAGGGTGCGCAGATGATCAGAGCTTTGGTATTTGGACTGGCGCTAGCCGTTCTGGGGTCCTGCGCAATTGCCCCGCCGTCCACCAGTGATGAAGTTCAGCGCCTGGCGTCTGAAATCCGCAACCTCGGGCCTGACATCGACCCTGAAGAGGCCAACCGCGCCGCGCGCATTGCCTATGCCTACACCGATCAACTGGCTCAGGAATATCAGATCACCGACCCGCCACTGATCCACAATGCCAAAGTCAACAAGGGCCTGAAGCCGCGCGGACTGTGTTGGCACTGGGCCGAGGATATCGAACGGCGGCTGGATCAGGAAAACTTCCAGACGCTGGAAATGCACCGCGCCATCGCTAATGCCGACAACCCGTTCCGGATCGACCACAGCACGGCAATCATCAGTCGCAAAGGCGAGACAATGTATGACGGTGTTGTGCTGGACCCCTGGCGCTATGGCGGCGTGCTGTACTGGACGCCCTTACCACAAGACACGCGCTATGACTGGGTTCCGCGCGAAGTGGTTCTGGAAAAGCGGCGTTTGGAACAATTCGGCGAACTGCAACCATATCTCGGTGAATAACCGCTCAGAGTTTCGACGAAATCATTCCGGTGGCAAAACCACCCATGCGCAATTCGCCAAACAAACGCTGATATTCGATCTTCGGGCAGCGGTTCATCACGACATCCACCCCGCGCACCTGCGCTGTAGCCGCAGCCGGGGCATGTTCTATTCCAATCTGCATCCAGATTGTGCGCAGATTGGGAAACGCCTCCAGCGCCGCGTCCACTATGGGTGGTACAGCTTCGGATCGGCGAAAGATATCGACCATGTCTACCGGTTCGGAAATCTCGGATAGCGACGCACGGATTGTCTGGCCAAACAGCATCTTGCCCGCATGGCCGGGGTTAACAGGGATCACTTTGTATCCCTTAAGCGACAAATACCGCGCCACATAATAGCTGGGTCGCACCGGATTCATCGACACGCCCGCCACCGCAATGGTTTTGGTACGCTTTAGAATCCGGGTCAGGAATTCATCGGAATATTCAGTCATTTGCGCACCCTAGTCGCCCTTTCCAAAAGAAAAAAGCGCCCAGGAATACCTGAGCGCCAGTTGTTGGAACGAGGGACAGTGAAATGACCCGCGGCAGTTCCGTTCCGCGGTCACTGTGACATTTAAGCATGAGTTCAGAGAAAAAAAGAGGTAGCGCGCAATTTTGTGATGACAGATCAGAAAAAACGGCCGCCGCCCTGTTATTCATACAGAACGCTTGGCCAATGCGCTTCGGCCTCGCGGATATAAGCTGCGGTATCGCGTTGCCAGATGCGCTCGATTTCGGGCGAGTGGGTAAGATACAGCCGACCGTCAATCACCTGCCAAATAGTCGGATCGGTGCTGACAAGCTCTCCTTGCGCCATTGCGAAGGCGCAGTACCCGCCGAACTGAGGTGCATAGGCACGCGGATTCATCTCAAACGCATCCCGATTCTCAGCGGTGGCAAAGTGCCATTCAGCGCCTTTCCACATAACCGCGTATTCAGGCTGACCCCGAACAGGTGTTTCGCCATTGAAATAGGACACCGCATCATATCCGGCCATGGCTGCACCGTCCGTCCGATAGAAGACGGGCAGATCCTGCGCAAACGCAGGAAGAGCAATCACACTGGCGGCAATCGCGCCAAAAAGGAAACGTCTGTTCATGGTCATCGGATCACAAATAGAAACTCAGGGTATCAAGATGCAATTTATTATCGCAACTGAAACCCCTTTTAACGCGCTTGTGAACATTCGAACCGGCAACGCCAGCCTTTAGTCGAAAATGTCCTCGATCACATCCCAGGCTTCATCCAGCACCCGTGAGAAAACGCCTTTTTTCTTCTTCTTTTTGCCTTTGTAGGGACGATCCTGCTTGGCTGTTTGACGGTTCGCCTTGGCATCGTCCAGTTTGCGCTTTGGCATCATCTTGAGGTTATGCAGCGGGGCACCGCAGCTTGAACAACTGAGCTCTTGGCGTTGCGTGCCTTTTAGAACAAGCGCTGCCCGGGTCCCACAGTAACAGCAGGTCGCAATTTTGGATGGCGTGGAAATGACGTTCTCCTGTCGTTATCTTTGCCTAGAAGCATATAGGGCAATCGCCGCCGCATTTGAGACATTGAGAGAACCAAACCCGCCCACAGCGTCAATTTTGACCAACTTGTCGACGGTTTCTTTGGTTTTTTGCCTCAGGCCCGGTCCCTCTGCGCCTAACACCAATGCCACTGGCTGGTCCGGGTTACCTCCCAAGGCGGCCTCGATCGTGTCGTCCGCCTCGCCGTCCAGTCCTAGGACCAGAAACCCCATTCCCTGCAACTCGACAATGGCATCAGCCAGGTTACGCACCCGCAGATAGGGTTGACGTTCCAGTGCGCCGCTGGCGGTCTTGGCCAGCGCGCCAGTTTCCGGCGCCGCGTGATGGCGCATACCGACTACTGCGCTGGCTCCAAGAACCTCAGCTGACCGTAGAATCGCTCCGACATTATGGGGGTCGGTCACGCGGTCTAACAAAATGACGCGCGGGTGTTCGCGCCCGATGCAGTTTTCCGCCAGACCACCCCATTCCAAAGGCTTAACCTCAAGGGCCGCGCCCTGATGAACCGACCCTGGGTCGATCGGAGCGGTAAATTTGCGTGGATCAACCATCTCGGGCTCAATGCCAGCAAATTCAATGGCTTCCACCAGCTTGTCCCGCGCATTCCGCGTCACAATCAGGTGCAATTTTGTGCGGTTTGGGTTCATCAGCGCATCCCGCACCGCATGCAGACCAAACAGCCAAACAGTTTCGGATGCGGCAGCTTTGCGCGCCTGTTCTTTTTCGACGACCCACTTGGGTTTCTTCATTTCTTTGGCCTCCGGGCCGCGAATTCGGTTTCCTGCGTCAAAGCAGTATTTTCCTGTTGACGCTCCTTTAGAGCGCTAGTAATCACGCCTCCACGTCAGGTGCAACGCCTGACAGTGGGCGACAGGCCGCAAGGTGTGGCAGGGGACTGTAACTCCCTCGCGGAGACGCACGCCTGGTTCGATTCCAGGGTCGCCCACCATTTTCTTCCAGACATCCAGCAAGCTTTGCCAGCGCGAGTGATGAATGGCTGATCACACCGTACCAAGCAGAAATTGGCAGGACCGATGGCCCCGCCTTATGACCGCTCTGTCAGGCGGCAGCTTCACGTTGCGCAGTGACCCGGTCAAACCAGGCCAAGATCGCCTCAAGGTCGGGCTCAATTTGCTCGGCACCGCCGCCCGTGAATTCTTCGAATTTAGCCGTGTTCAAACCGTTCACCCCGACAAGAACCGGAATGTCCTGCGCCAGTGCTTCAGCGATGACCGGGCGAAAACCGCGCCCATCCGCCTCGTGCTTGCCGAACTTGTTAACGATCAGCAAATGGGGATTCTCTGCCAGCGATGCCGTCACGTATCCAACTGCCCGCTCAAGTGCCGCAGGGTCCAGACGGCAGCCGCGCGACTGAGTACCCAAAGACTGCGAAATCCGGATGGTCTCTCCCTCTGGCAGGACACGGACGTCCATGTCGCACTTGCTGCTGTCGGCGCATTCGGTGTTGGTTTGCACCACACCCGCCAACTGCGCATCTGCGGCCAAAAGGCGATCCGCAGCCGCGCTCAGCAGACGGTCGGTTGCACCGCGGTCGGTGGTCGTAACATAGGCGAGGTACATGCAAATCCCCTTGTCGCAACAATTCGAAACATCAAATAGCACGCACGACCCGCCCCGACCACCACTCAGCTTATGGCAGCGGAGACAATCCGATCACCGGTTCGTGTAGGTGAAGCAGGATTGCAAATGCCGCCAGCGCTACAAACCCGATCCAAACAGGCGGCCAAGGGCGTGGCGCACGCAAAGAAAACCTTGCAGTGTTGCGCGACAGCCGACCCCATTCAGCACCCATCTGACGGGACTTGCGTCGATCAATCAGCGGCAGCCCCATCGCAGCAAATACCGCAAACAAACCGAACAAAATCACGTGGGACAGGCTGCCATTGGCCAGCAGATGAGCGACAGCCCACACCAACAGCGCCACCAAAACCGGGTGGCGCGTGGTGCGCAGAATGCCGGGCTTTTCCGGATCGAACGGGCGCTGGCCTAAACCACCAAATGAAAACGGGTTCTGGATCGTCAAGCCCGCAACCGCGAGCCAGCACACAACGGGCATCATCAGAACGGGAATCCAGCGGAAAATCCAAATGGGTGGGATCACCTCGACATACGGGGCTTGCGCTGCAGCGATGATCAACCAACCCAGAACCAGCAGAGACAAGATGGAATAAGCCACGAAATACCCGCGCCGTCCGAACGTAGTGATCAGGCGGTCGCGCACAGCGGGGCGCGCTGGTATCGCATGGGTCGCCAGAAACGCTATCAGTGCAGCAAAGAATAGGGGCCAGCCTGCCATGATAGTCTCCGATCATTTGCGCCAAGTTTAATCACCTGCGCCGGAACGTCCTTGCCCGAAATCAAAAGAGGCAGAGAGGCGGTTGTTCCGCCTTTCTGCCGATGTTTACAGGCCCAGCGCCTTGCGACGTTCCTCGGCAAAGCCCTGCACGATGCGGTCAGCTATCAGCGCAAGGATAGCCATCGCCGCCCCTGCTGAAATCCCCAATCCCACATCCGCCTGCCCCAGCGCCAGATAGATCGACTGGCCCAGACCGGTGGTTCCGATCAACGCAGCGATCACCAGCATGGCAAAGGCGTAAAGGATGGTCTGGTTCAGACCCAGTAAGATAGTCGGGGCAGCATAAGGCGCGCGCACGTCACGCATGATCTGCCACTCGGTCGCGCCACTAGAGATGGCGGCCTCCATCATCTCATCCGGTGTGTTGACCAGCCCGTGCCGTGTGTAGCGGATCATCGGAACAACGGCATAGGCGCAGATTGCCAGAAAGGCCGAAAACTCGCCGATCTGAAACACCATCAGCACAGGAATCAGGAACACGAACAGTGGGATCGTCTGCAACATGTCACAGACGGGGCGGACCACCTTCCAAACAGGCAACCAGACTGCACTGGCAAGACCAATCACACCACCGACTACGGCACAAGAAAACACCGCAGCACCGCTCAGATACAGCGATAACAGCGCGCGTTCCCACAGGCCCGAGACAAGAATGGTACAGAGCAATCCGACCGAAAGCGCCGCCAATCGCCAGCCCCCTGCCACCCAACCCAACGCGGCGGCGGCAGTCAGAACGAAAGGCCAGGGCAGATTGGCAATGCCGGTTTCCAGCATCCCGATCAGGATCAGCATCACCAGCCCGCCGGTCAGGTGTCCGCGCCATGCCATTATCACAGCAATCGCTGCGGCGGCGGCGAACAGGCCATAGCTCATCACGGGCGTCCACTGAAAACCCCATGTGAACGGCAGCACGGCCTGGTCCAAACCAATCCGAAGCGGCAGCAGCACATAGAACAAAGAGTTGTTCTTGAGCGCGTCAAGCCACGGCCCATTAGCCTGGGTAAACGCCGTCAGCCCGCCGTCAATCACCCCGGCCAGCGGGTCGAGAATGGTCAGTTCGGACGGGTTCGGCAGCCTGGTCCAGAAGACAGCGGTGAACAGCACGGCAACGCCAATTACTGCCCAGGCGACACGCTGGTCATAGCGTTTACGTTCGGTCGCCAGCGTCCCGCTCATCCGGTCGATGACGACGGCAAAGACCACGATCACCAGACCGGCCATCAAGGCTTCGCCGAACTGTGCCTTGCGCATGGTCAGAAGAACCTCCCAACCGATATCGTTGAAGCCGCCAATGACGGCTGCGATGATAACCATCGACAGCGCAGCCATTAGGCACTGGTTCACACCGACCATGATCTGCGTGGCTGCAGCCGGGATCTCGACCTGAAACAGCTGTTGAAACCGCGTGCCGCCGGACATGATGGCAGCCTCTTTGATTTCCGGTTCGACCCGCTCCAGTCCCAACATCACGTTGCGCGCCATCGGAGGGGCCGCATATATGGCCGAGGCGATCAGCCCAACCACAGGACCGAAACCAAACAGCAGCAGCAGCGGCGTCAGATAAGCGAATGTCGGCACGGTCTGCATCACGTCCAGCACGGCCTGCACAAATGACTTCACGCGCGGAACTTCGTTGGCAAGGATACCGATAGCTCCGCCCATGATCAGCGCAACCGGCACGGAAACGGCCACTAACGCTAGGGTGTTCATACTTTCGGCCCAATAGCCCGATGCCAACACAAAGCTAAGGCCCACAAAGCCCAGCGCCGCCATCGGCAAGCCGCCCAGATACCAACCCAGCGCAGTCACCAGACCGATCAGGATGGGCCATGGCGTATTGCCGAGCACAAAGTTGGCCCAGTTCATGGGATAGGCCATGAGATCGGAAAACAGCCGCGCCACCGGTTTGATCCCGTTCAGGAACCAGTCCAGAAACGTGCCGACCCATTGCGTTGCAGGCAGTTCCCAGCCTGCGGGCCATTTGACCAGCCAGGGCGCGACGCCTTCCAGCGCCAGACACAATGCACCGACGATCACTGTGATCAGTGCGGCGCGCGCGCCAATGCTCAGGCGCGCCTGCGGCACAGAAACTTCCGTCGCTACAGTCATGTTTCATCAACCTGCAGGGCGGCGGCCAGATCGGACGGATGAACCGTTCCGACGATGTTACCATCGGCATCCCTGACGGGCACCGGTTCATATAACTCCATGCAATGCGCCAATGCAGCGTCCAATGTCATCGAGGTTGTCAGGCCAGGGTCATCTGGTCCCCGCTCTCCGTCTTGGCGCATGACCGATGCGACCTTGGCATGCTGACCCTTGGCGACATCCTTTGAAAACTCTCGCACGTAATCATCCACCGGGCGCAGTACGATATCGGTGGGTGTACCGATCTGGACTATCTTGCCGTCGCGCATGATGGCAATCCGGTCGGCCAGTTTCAGCGCCTCTTGAATATCGTGGGTGATGAAGACGATGGATTTCTGCAACGTCGCCTGAATGCGCAGGAATTCATCCTGCAACTGACGGCGGATCAAGGGATCGAGGGCCGAGAATGGTTCGTCCAAAAACCAGATATCGGGGTTCACGGCCAGAGACCGGGCAATCCCGACACGCTGCCGCTGACCACCCGAAAGCTGACGCGGGAAGCTGTCTTCGCGCCCCTCCAGACCGACCAACGAGATCACCTCCTGCGCACGGGCCTGCCGCTCTTTGCGGCTAACACCCTGAACACGCAGCGGATAGGCGACGTTTTCGGCAACGGTCATATGCGGGAACAGGCCGAAATGCTGAAATACCATGCCCAGCTTTTTGCGGCGCAGCTCGGTCATGGCTTTCTTTGACGCGCCGATGACGTTCTCGCCATCCACACGGATTTCGCCACCCGTGCCCGGCAAAAGCTGCGAGATACAGCGGATCAAAGTGGACTTGCCCGATCCGGACAGGCCCATGATCACAAACAGCTCGCCCTCCTTGACCTCGAAATTGGCATCCTGAACGGCGGGGATGAACCCGTTTTCCCGCAGATCGGCAGCGGCTTTGTTAGCGTCATTCCCTGACCGAGACAGCGCGTCGGTCAGGGCTTTGTCAGCGCCGGGGCCAAACACCTGCCAGAGATTCTGGCAGGCGATGGCTGGCGAATTTACGTCAGTCACTGATGTCAGCTCACTGCGTTGCCGCGTCGACAACAGGGCGCCATTTGCCTTCGTTTTCAGCCATCCAAGCGGCGACGACCTCTTCGACGGAACCACCATCAACGTCGATCGCACCCATCATCGGCTGCTGATCTTCGACCGCCAGCTGATAGTTGGTCAGGATTTCATAGGCTGCGGGCCATTTGTCTTCCATGCCGCTCCAACCCGCCTTGAAGATGCGCGACGGCGAGAAATCGCAATCGTTCACAGCGTTCGGGTTCGGGCCCCAAGCGGGATCGGTGAAACAGGCGTCTTCCCCGGCTGGCAGTTCGACGAATTGCACATCATAGGCCGACATGGCCCAATGCGGCTGCCAGAAGGTGATCAGCAGCGGCGAGTTGCGCTCGGTCGAGGCCCGAAGCTCGGCTATCAAAGCCCCCTCGGAACCTGCGGGAACCGCTTTGAACGGCAGATCCAGGCCCACCATACGGTCAGCGCCGGGCGTACCCCAATCAGCCGGGTAATCGACCAGACGGCCCCCGGGCAGCGTTTCGGCCGTCGCAAATACCTGCGCGCAGTCCTTCAGCGCTTCCCATGCGGGCAGGCCGGGACACAGATCAGCCACATGCGCGGGATAGGCGATGCCTTCTTTGGCGTCGAGGCCCAGATCGCCGATTTCAACGACGGTGCCTTCGTCAATCTTCTTGGCATATTCATCCGATACGTTGGACGACCAGATTTCCAGGGTCGCGTCGATGTCACCATCGGCCAGCGCCTGGAACTGATTCATCATGCCTGCGGTCACATATTCCACATTGTATCCGGCAGCTTTCAGCATCTCACCCGCGACATGGGTGGTCACGTGCTGGCCAGTCCATTCGTTGATCGCCAGTTTGATCGGCTGATCCACGGCCCCCATCTCGGCGGCATAGGCAGAGCCTGCAACGGTCAGCGCCATCAGGCTTACACTCAGTTTTTTCATTGATTTTCTCCCTGCAATATTCGTTTTGCCCGGTCCGGCGCGCTGTTACGCGCCAGTCGGCTTGTCATGTGACAAATCCATGTCGCAACATGCACAAAAACTGGCGAAGAAGGGAAGCAGACAGTTCGGCGCGGCACGGAATAACTCGCCCCTTTGCCCAAGTGTTTCCCCTCTTTCAGCATCATGCTAGGCGCCCGCGCCCACTGCATTTCCCCAGCATTGCGGTGCGGATATTGATTGACGAGTCAATCACAAACTAGAATCACCCACTTTGTCGAGCATTTCTTTTGGGCTTGGGATGTTTTTTTACCTTGGCAGGCATGTGTCCCGGGCCACCTTGCAACACCGACCGCAAAACGCGACGCTAGGTTTGGAGGATTCTGCAGATGCGCCATTTCGACGAGATTTTCGCCATAGCCGCCAGCCGTCACGGCGGGACAGATGCCCTGAGCAACAAGCTTTCCAAACCCAAAAGCCCTGCGGAACTGGCTGAAATGCCCGAAGATCGCTGGCTGTCGATTATCACGAAATGCATCTTTCAGGCCGGGTTTAACTGGAAGGTCATCGAAAACAAATGGGACGGGTTCGAAACCGCTTTTGACGGGTTCGACATTGGACGCTGCGCCTTTATGGATGACGAAAAGTTCGATGCTCTGCTGCAGGACACTCGAATCGTGCGCAATGGCACCAAGATCGCCACGGTCCGCGACAATGCTGCCTTTTTGCTGGAACTGCGCCAAGAAGGTGGCGTCGGAAAGATTCTGGGAGGGTGGCCTTCGGATGACTATGTCGGTTTGCTGAACATGCTGAGCAAGCGAGGGTCGCGTCTGGGTGGCGCATCGGCGCAATATGCAATGCGATTTGCGGGGCGTGACAGTTTCATCCTGTCACAGGATGTGACCGCACGGCTGGTGGCCGAGGGCGTGGTCGATAAGCCGCCGACATCGAAAAAGGCCATGGCCTCGGTTCAAGCGGCATTCAACACATGGATGGAACAGTCCGGGCGATCTCTGACGGAAATCAGCCGCGTCCTGGCAATGAGCCTGTAAAAAAAACCATTTGCACACGAGTGCTGCCAGAATAGATTTTTTGTCATGTTGCGCCTCATTTTGATGACGTCCCTTTTGGTATTCACCGCTTGCGGTCGCCCCCTGACTGATCAGGAGGCTGCTTTTACCCGCACACTTCAGGGTGATACGCTGAAACTCAACAAAGTGCGGTTGGTCGAAGGCGCACCAGTTGCGCCAATAACTTTCTATCGTAAAGATCGGTCACGCCTTGCTTGCCGCGAACGCATTTTGCCCGCCCCGCAGGAAGGTATCGTGACCGCAAAACCCGCAGCGGTGGCCCTATTCAACAAAGTCTATTTCACGCGGGACTGGTATCTGGACGACTACATGTCCGAATTCCCGGATCGGATGAGCCTGATCGCGGCGATGCTGTTGGGTCATGAACTGACCCATGTCTGGCAATGGCAAAACCGCAAGAAAACCGGATATCACCCGCTGCGCGCCGCAGCCGAGCATGGTGGCAACAGCGACCCCTACCAATTCGATCTGGAGAGCTCGCCTGATTTCCTGTCCTATGGGTTCGAACAGCAGGGCGCCATTGTCGAGGAATACATTTGTTGCCGGGCGCTGGATCCTTCGGCACCCCGCACCAGACGTCTGCACGAGATGCTGGGCGCACATTTCGATCTGGCTCCGCTACGTGGTGACAAGCGTGAAAGCGCAGTGGTCATCCCCTGGGCCGATGCCGAGATCGAAGGAATCTGTCGGTGACGTTCAGTCGGCCTGCAGCGTCTGCAGATAAGCCACCAGATCCACGATCGGCTGGCTGGTCAGGATCGGCTGCCCATCTGGTGTTTTCATCGCCGTATCCTGCCCTTCGAAATACGGTCCATAGACTGGCATCGGGCTGCCATGGCTGACCAGCGGGTCTCGTCCATCTATGCGCGCCACAACACGAGCGGTCGGGAATACCCCTTCGCTGCTTGCAAGCCGCGTCAGATCAGTTGGCTGAATAACAAGGACGCCTGCCATTGGACCATATCCCGTCGCGTCGATCCCGTGGCAGGTTGCACAATAATGCTGGTACAGCTCGGCGCCGGTATCTGTATCCTGCGCGCTGACCTGAGACGCCGTCACAAACGCCGCTATCGATAGCGCCCCCATTGCCTGTCTGATCATCACATCCTCCTGTCAGATTTGACATTTTCAGGCTTGCCCGTGCCTAGGCTTGGCGCAATGATCCAGATCAACGAGGCAATAGGAAAACCGCATGACACAATATGCTGCTATTATGCTTGTGGCTGGAATTGGGGTTCCGATCCTTGCCGCGTTGAATGCCGCATTGGGCAAATTGATCGGGTCGCCAACAACAGCGGCTGTGGTCCTGTTTGCGATAGCCTTTGCATCAAGTGCAGCGTTGATGTTGGTTTTTCCCGGCTTTGGAGCCCTTTCAAAAATTGCCGATGCCCCCAAGCACCTGCTTCTGGCCGGTGTGCTTGTCGCCTTTTATGTTCTGTCAATCACCCATGTTGCGCCACATTTTGGGGTCGGCAACGCGGTGTTCTTTGTCCTTCTTGGGCAACTCGTCAGCACTGCAGCCATCGACCACTTCGGCTTGTTTGGCGCGCAGGTCACCCCGCTGACATGGGTTCGCGCAAGCGGTATCGCAGTGATGGCTGCAGGCGTTGCCATCACTCAACTGGCCTAAGCGCGCCTCCGTCCAGCCTCAGTGTTCGGTCCATCCGGGCGGCAAGCTGCATGTTATGTGTGGCGATCAGAGCCGAGAGCCCCTCGTTCCGCACCAAAGCCATCAATGCGTCAAAAACCTGATCCGAGGTTTCAGGGTCCAAATTGCCTGTCGGCTCATCCGCAAGAAGAACCCGAGGTTTGTTGGCCAATGCGCGGCAGAAGGCCACGCGTTGCTGCTCACCGCCAGACAGGGCGGCCGGCCGGTGATCGGCGCGCGCGGCGACGCCGACATGATCCAGAAGGGACATCGCCCGTTCCTGGGCTGCCCTTTCGGACACGCCATTGGCCAGCTGCGGCAGTGTGATATTTTCCAGCGCGGTGAATTCCGGCAACAGATGGTGGAACTGATAGACAAAGCCGACATCCTGCCGCCGCAAGGCAGTACGTGTGCGATCACCTTTCCCCGTCACGTTCTGGCCCACGACCTCAACCGATCCTGTGTCGGGTGTGTCCAACAATCCGGCAATATGCAACAGCGTCGACTTACCGGCACCAGAGGGCGCCACAAGAGCCACGGCCTCGCCCGCACGCAGGTCCAAATCGACACCGCGCAATACCTGAACCTCACCCGGCTTACCTTTGAGATAAGTCTTGGTCAGACCGGCCAATCGCATCATTACATCACTCATAGCGCAGCGCCTCAACAGGGTTCAGCCGCGCCGCGCGACGGGCGGGGAAATAGGTGACCAGAAATGACAGGCCCAGAGATAGGCCAACAGCCTTGAGCACATCCGACAGATGCAGTTCAGCTGGAAGCGCATAAATACCGCGGATGGACGGATCCCAAACACCGCCCCCCATTACAAAGTTCACAAAGCTGAAGATCGGGTCGATATAGATCGCAAAGAGACAGCCCAGCACCACGCCCAACCCAGTGCCGATGATCCCGGTAAACGCGCCGCAGATAAAGAACACGCGCAGGATCGAGCCTTCGCTCAGCCCGATGGTGCGTAAGATGCCGATGTCTCGGCCCTTGTTTTTCACCAGCATGATCAGACCCGAAACGATGTTCATCGCGGCGATCAGAACCAGGATCGACAGAATGATGAACATGACATTGTCTTCCACCTCAAGCGCACGCAGGAACCCGCCCGAGGCATCCTGCCATGTCCAGATCTGACTGCGCTCACCTGCGGCCTCAAGGATGGGGATCAGGATCGGCGTCAACTCTTCGGGGCGGTCGACCATGACCTCGATCTCATCGGCCACGCCCTCGCGGTTGAAAAAACCCTGCGCCTGTTCGAAGGGCATATAGACCCGCGTCCGGTCGATGTCATAACGCCCGGCCGAAAACACATAAACCACCTGATAGGCATTCACCCGGGGAGAGGTGCCAAACGCGGTCTTCACCCCATTGGGCGAGGTCAGCTTGATGGTATCGCCCACCGTCGCCCCGATGCTGCGCGCGACACCTGAACCTATGGCAATGACGTCCTGGCCGTTCTGAAACATCGACAGATCACCAACCGCCTGTTCGCTTTCGGCGACACCTGGCAGTTCCAGCAAATCTTCGGGCTGGATGCCAAATACCTCAACCCCGCTGCTGCGGTCGCGATTGGTGATCAGAACCTGACCTTTCACCAAAGGTGCTGCACGCTGAACGCCTGGAACCTGAGCGATCCGGTCGGCCATGTCCGTATAATCCGCAATAGTGCGATCTACCTGCCCCTGCGCAGTGAACTCACCCGATGAATACACGGTCACATGGGCGTTAGCCCCCAGAATGGTTCCGACAAATTCGGACCGGAAACCGGACCTGACGGCCAATGTGGCGATCAGCGCAAACACTGCCAGGGTAATCCCGATCAGCGAAATCCATGTCATCACGCTGACGCCACCTTCAGCACGGCGCGCACGCAGGTATCGCCAAGCGATTTTCCACTCAAAAAGCGCAAATGGCGGTGGTGTCTTGGCCATGTCTGCTCCGCTGGTTTTGTTTTGTGGCGACCCTCTCGGCAATTCGACCGGGGGTCAAGCCGGTTATCCGCCCACTTCGACTTGCCCGGTCAAAGCAGCGGTTCTGTTCAAGGCGGCCTCGGCGATGGAACGATCGCAGATACCGCGGCTTTCCAGCTCGTGAAACACCCGGTTTCGAATGTCGGCGGGCAGCTTGTAAAGCGCTCTGTTATGCAAGCCTAGGGTCAGAGTTTCCGGATCGTCCAGCCGGGAAAGCTCATCAGTCAGTTTCTGCGCCGAAAAGGATGGCCACAGCCCTATGCTAGTGTTTCCCGAGGGTTCGAACCAAGGCGCAAAACCGGCTTCGGATTTCAGACAAAATGCATTCAACAACATAAACTCAGACGGGCGCCTGCGAGAGGCAAATAGCGACTGAACCGATCCGTGGCGCGCATTTATCTCTTGCAGCAGATCCAGGATCAGCGACCGGCGCACAGGATAAGGCGTTGCGAAATTTGTTGTCTGTATACCGTCCGTTTCCGGGATCGACGCGCCCAGCGCATCAAAGCTCTGTTCCAGCCAGCGTCTGTGATAATCGCTGTTCACACCGATAAACGGAATCCGCGCCGCACCACTGTCCGAGAAAAACTCGGCCTCCTGAAAGGGGCGCAGAAACAGGTTCTTGGTGTCCAGTATTACAATGTTTTCTGTCGAGGCAGCCCGAGCAGATCCCAATTTCAAAACCTGCTGTGTCCGGTATCCGTTGTTGCCACGCCATCCACCCTTGCGCGCGCCCGGAATGCGGTATCGGTTTTCGACCAATATCCTGTCCGAGATCGACCGGCGCGCGCATTGCCCAGGAGCCAGCAAAACGTCATCGCCGCTCAGGACTTCAACTTTGGGTCGCAACGGGCCGTAAGAAGCCAAAATCGGTTCCACCATCGCGCGCAGTGCCGGTTCGTCCACATCGTTCATGATCACCCGGATCGAGCCGACCTTATCAGGGTCAACAAATCGGGCAAAAGACAATGCCTGCAATTCAAGCAAGGGGAAGTCTTTGGAATAGACGACGGTTGTGAAGCTCAGCAAACCGTGGATCCTTTTGTGATTTTCGGCCCGTGTATCAGCAAATTCCAGGTGATCCAATTCCGCAAGAAATTCAACCATCGGCGAATCAGGTCGGGGTTTTTCAAAATACGGATGATTTCCACATGCCGCATTATACCCTTGGTTGTGAAGCCCTTCACAGACAGCACCGCATTGTTTCAGCTATGAAGTCAATGTGAGCATTCAGGGTGAAACTGCACTCATAATGCAACATTTTAGGCGCAATATTATTTCGCCTTTTGATTATTTAAAGAAACTTTGTCACCCTACTTTGTGGGGGAATTCATTTCCAGAGCGGGGGTCGCTCATGAATATTCGTACTGAAACAGAACAACCGGGCGCAATTTCGGCCCGGAAACTATCTACAGAAATTGATTGCGAGACCGCAGCACTGCTGCGCGCGGCGATACGCCCGATATTTTCCGGTGCCGCAAGCTGGGGCAATCTGACGGATATCCTGAAAGATAAAGGGTACCATTTGGCGTTTCGACAGGGGCGGTTATGTATCACCGATCGCATGACTGGCGACCGTGTTTGCGGAATACGCTTTCTGGGGTTCGAATTTAAGGACCTGGTCAATCGCTTGGGCCGTCCGATCGTTGTTTCACGCGGATCCGAGGCTGATGGTGATCTGCTATCCGTCCGACCGACTGCGGCAGGCCACTAATAGCGCCGCCAAAACTGTACGGATCGGCGGGCCGTTTTCCATAGGCTATGGCGTGCCGCCAGTTTGATCCCGTCTGGGGTATCTGGGCGCCGCAGTAATTCGATCATCAGATTGGCAGGCATGTGTCCGCGGCGGTAGAACCGGAAGAAATCCTGTTGGGTCAGGGTCCGCGCTGCATTGAAACCTGAATAGAATTGAACCCAGACGCGGGCATAATCCTCGGCGGTTTTGACAATGTCGCTGGTTATGCCCCTGCCCCAGAACATGGAAACAGGCTCATCCGTGCGCTCTCCCTGATATCTGGCAGCGACAAGCCTCAGCATCAGGTCATAATCCGCAGCCACCCGAAACTGCGTGTCATGCCCGCCAAGCGCCTGAAACACATCCCGCCGCAGCAACACCGAATTGTGGCAGAACGGCATCCGCTGCAGGATCGCTTTGAGCGACATGCGCTTTTCCCGACTTTCCGAACCGTCCTCGTATTTGCGCAGGGTCGAGCCATACAGGAAATCCGGTCGAGATTCCGCAAGCCGGTCGGCAACGGTGTTCAAAATGCCATCCGATGCCAACGAGTCATCCGAGTTCAGGAACAGCAGATATTCACCCTGTGCAGCCTCGGCGCCTTTGTTCATGGCATCATACAGGCCAGTATCAGGCGCGCTGATCACGCGCGTTCGTGGTGCACCTGCCGTCAGCTCTTCCAGAAATGCCACCGTGCCGTCATCCGATGCGCCATCCTGAATGATATGTTCGGCCCGGTCGCAACTCTGCCGGGCCATACAGGCTATGACTTCGCGGAAACTGTCCTGCCGCCCTTGGGACAGAAGGTTATATGTCGCCGTGATGACCGAGATCAGCGGCGTGTCGGTTTCAGGCAATGCGCTCATAGATCTCGGCGATCTTGGTGACGGCGGCTTCGGGGCTCAACTCTTCGCTTTCGCCTGTGCGGCGGCAAGTCAGTTCCACCACACCGTTCTTCAGGCCGCGCGGGCCGACCGTGATCCGCCAAGGCAGGCCGATCAAATCCATCGTGGCGAATTTACCGCCTGCCCGTTCGTTACGGTCATCATAAAGTGGCTCCAACCCCAGCACGGTCAGCGCGGCATAGAGTTTTTCACAGGCTGCGTCCGCTTCGTCATCGCCTTGTTTCAGGTTCACGATACCGCAATGGAACGGGGTCACGCCCTCTGGCCAGATGATGCCCTTGTCGTCATGGCTGGCTTCAATGATCGCGCCAACCAAGCGGCTGACACCGATGCCGTGGCTACCCATATGGACCGGAACCGGTTTGCCATCGGGGCCTTGAACGGTTGCCCCAAGGGGTTCGGAATATTTTGTGCCGAAATAGAAGATCTGGCCAACTTCGATCCCGCGCGCCACACGGCGCCGATCTTCCGGCACCTGATTGAACAGCGCCTCGTCATGCGTCTCGTCGGTGCGGGCGTATTTTGAAGTGAACTCTTCCAGAATGGACTGACATTGACCACGGTCGTCATAGTCAATCTGACGGTCGCCAAAAGTCAGGTCGGTGACGGCGCTGTCATAGAATACCTCAGACTCGCCGGTTTCAGCCAAAACCAGGAATTCATGCGTATCGTCGCCACCGATTGGGCCGGAATCGGCGCGCATCGGGATCGCCTGCAAGCCCATGCGCTCATAGGTGCGCAGATATGTAACCAGGTGGCGGTTATAGGCGTGCAGCGCATCCTCTGTGGTCAAGTCGAAATTATAACCGTCCTTCATATAGAACTCGCGGCCCCGCATCACGCCGAAACGCGGACGGATTTCATCGCGGAATTTCCACTGGATCTGATAGAGCGTCAGCGGCAGGTCCTTGTAGCTACTGACATGACCCCGAAAAATGTCGGTCACCAGTTCCTCGGCAGTCGGGGTAAAAAGCATGTCCCGGTCATGCCGGTCTTTCATGCGCAACATTTCCTGGCCGTAGTCGTCATAACGTCCGGATTCGCGCCACAGATCTGCCGATTGCATGACAGGCATCTGAATGGCGATGTGACCCGCCCGCGCCTGTTCTTCGTGCACGATGTTTTCCAGCTTGCGCAGAACTTTGAACCCCAGCGGGAGCCAGGAATAGATCCCAGCAGCGGCCTGCTTGATCATGCCCGCGCGCAGCATCAGCCGGTGGCTGACGATCTGAGCCTCGGAGGGGTTTTCCTTGAGAACGGGCAGAAAGTAACGGCTGAGGCGCATGGCTTGACCTTTAGAGGTAAAATTCGACTTCAAAGGTGATTATGCCAAAGCCCCGCCGGGGGCAATCACGCATTGGGGTTTTACGACCACGGGCCTGTCGGTTTTTTGATTGACCCGCCAGTTAGCTGCGTCAAATGTGGCGGCAATGTAAAGTCACCGAGGCGCCCATGCAGACCATTCAAGAACCCGCCCGTCAGATCCCCGTTGTCCATTCCACGGACGTTCTGGTTGTTGGCTCCGGGCCTGCAGGTCTGGCCGCAGCGCTGGCGGCCGCACGGGCCGGAGCCGAAGTGTCTCTGGTCGACCGCTTCGGCTGCATGGGCGGCAATATCACTGCTGTCGGCGTTGAAGGCTTTGCCTGGTATCGCCACGAGCAAACGGTCGAGGCTGGCGGCATCGGCATGGAGTTCGAAACCCGCGCCAAAGAAATGGGTGCGGCGGTGCCAGAAAGCCAGTCGCTGAGTTATGAGCTGGACAGCGAAGGGTTCAAATTGGTCGCCGACAAACTGATTGAAGAGGCCGGTGTGCATCCGATGCTGCACCGGCAATTCGTGGCTCCGATCATGGACGGCGACCGGATCATCGGCATCATCACCGAATCCAAAGCCGGCCGCGAGGCGATACTGGCGAAGGTTGTCATTGACGCTACCGGAGACGCAGATGTCGCCCATCGCGCCGGTGCGCCCACGCACAAGACCGCACGAGAAGACATGATGGCGGCCTCGGTCATGTTCCATCTGGCGGGCGTCGACAAGCGCGCCTTTATCGAAGGCGTAAAGGCCGACCCCCAGACCTACAAGGACTGGGGCGGTGGTGGCGAATGGAACATTGAGACCAGCGGTAAAGAGGACGACATGTACTCGCCCTTTGTGCACAAACCGTTCCAGCAGGCGATTGATCAGGGGCTGATCCCAGCACATCTGAACACCATCGCGGGCACTTGGGGCGCGATGCATGACACCGGTGAGCTGACCTATATGAACCTTATTCATCTGGCCGAGATCGATGGCACCGATCCCGACAGCATGACCCGCGGTGAGATCGAAGGGCGGCGTCAGTCAATGCTCGCCGTCGAGGCGCTGCGCCGGTTCATGCCCGGGTGTGAGAACGCCCGGCTGCGGAATTTCGGGATGACCATCGGCATTCGCGACACCCGCAAGATCGACGCGGTGTACAACATGACCGAGGATGATGCCCGCCATCAGGGCCGGTTCGAAGACACAATCGGCATCTACCCCGAATTCATCGACGGCTATGGCATTCTGATCCTGCCCACGACTGGTCGGTACATGCATATCCCCTATCGGTCGATGCTGCCCAAAGGGATCAAGGGCCTGCTGGTCGCGGGCCGGTCACATGGGGCGGACCGGGTTGCCCATGCGGCAACGCGCAACATGGCTTGCTGTGCGGTCATGGGTCAGGGCGCGGGGATTGCTGCGGCGCTTTCACTCAAAAGCAACCAAGACCTCGATAAATTGAACCTTGCCCCGGTGCATAAAGAACTGGCACGGCAAGGCGTGAGGATACGCTGATGGACCAAATCCCAACAATCGACATTGCTCCGCTGGGTGATGCCAGCCACACCGATTTCAACGCAACCGTTCAGGCAGTCATGGATGCCTGCACCCGGATTGGGTTCCTGTCGATTACCGGCACCGGCGTTTCGCGGGACACCGTCAACAACATGCGCACTTGCGTCCGGGCGATTTTCGACATCGACGATGATGCGAAATGGGATCAGGCGATCACACGCGAGAATTATCGCGGTTTTATCCCGATGGGGTTTTTCACCCCGAATGACGGGTCGGGCAAAGCGGATAAATACGAAGGCTACAAGCTGCATTATCAGGTGGACCTGGATGCGCCCATCCGCCGAGATTGTGCCCTCTATGGCCCCAATATCTGGCCCCGCCATGTTCCACGGGCACAGGCAGTGATTCTGGATTACTGGTCAAAGCTGGACGGTGTCGCGCATATGCTGCTGGGCGCGCTGGAGATGGGATTGAAGCTACCTGCGAACCAGCTGCGCGCTGCGTTCCGCGACCCCATGACCAATATGACCTTGTTGCACTACCCCCCTCAGGCCCCGGACGAGGCCGGGTACGGCATCCACCCGCATAAAGACACGGATGCGCTGACCATCATCGCCCCGGACCCGGTCGGCGGGCTTGAGGTTCAGACCCGTGACGGAGGCTGGATAACCCCCGACTGCCCGCCGGGTGGGTTCGTCGTCAATATCGGTGACATGCTGGAGCTTTGGTCAGGTGGGCGCTTGAAATCCACGCCGCACCGGGTGGTCAACCGGTCGGGAAAAGAACGCTATTCCTTCCCGTATTTCGCGGTGCCGCGTCATGATGTGGTTGTCGAACCGCTTTTACCGCCCCTGCCCGGCTTTGACAGGCCATCTGTGCATTGCGGCCATTGGTCGGCTGAAATCTGGCGCACCAACTGGCCCGATGAAACAGCGCATGACGCCACCCCTGAACTGGGCACGTTAAGCGACTAGCCCCGCGCGATTCTGGCGGGTCATGAAGCGCTTGCATCGTGGGGCCGCATACGCCAAGAACATTTGCACGTGCCGAAACAAGGGGACAACCATGGCTTTGCCGGTAAGAGATCAACTCAGGTACTGGGGCATCGCCGCAGTGGTTATTGTACTGCTGTTGTGGGCACTTGGCGATGTATTGCTGCCCTTTGTAATCGGTGGCGCGATTGCCTATTTCCTTGATCCTGTTGCGGATAGGCTTGAAAAGCTGGGCCTGTCCCGCATGGCCGCTACGGGGGTAATCACGGTTGTCGGCGTTTTGGGTTTCGTACTGCTTATCCTGATGGTCGTTCCGGCGCTGATCACCCAGTTGATCGACCTGGTCGAGGTTATGCCCAGCCTTCTCAAGCAGCTAAGAGGGTTTATCGAACAGCAATTCCCGTCGCTTTTGGACCGCGAATCCAACACGCACCAATTTCTGGTGTCCTTGGGTGAGACGCTTCAGTCCAAAACTGGTGATGTCCTGCAATCCGTCGCTGCGTCGCTTGGATCAGCCATCAACGTGGTGGTTCTGCTGGTGATTGTCCCAGTGGTCACCGTCTACATGCTGTTGGACTGGGACCGCATGATTGCTCGTATCGCAGAGCTTTTGCCCCGCGACCACGCCCCCACCATCAAGCGGCTGGCTGGTGAGATTGACAGCGTTCTGGCCTCATTTGTACGTGGAATGGGCACAGTCTGCCTGATCCTGGGCACCTATTACGCCGTCGCGCTGATGGCCGTCGGACTGCAGTTCGGGCTGGTCGTTGGATTTATCGCCGGCTTAGTCACGTTTATCCCTTATCTGGGCGCCCTGATCGGGGGCTCACTGGCCATTGGTTTGGCACTGTTCCAGTTCTGGGGAGACTGGACGCAAATTGGGCTGGTCGCAGCGGTCTTTGCATTGGGTCAGGTGGCCGAGGGCAATTTTCTGACGCCAAAGCTCGTCGGCAGCTCGGTCGGGTTGCACCCGGTCTGGCTGTTGCTGGCATTGTCGGTCTTTGGCGCCCTGTTCGGATTTGTCGGGATGTTGATCGCGGTGCCGGTCGCTGCAGCACTTGGCGTTCTGGCGCGCTTTGCCACGTCGATCTATTTGGATAGCCGTCTGTATACTGGCCTTGTGGGTATGGACCAGGAAGACGATTGAATGGCCCTACAGCTGAGCTTTGATCTACCGGCCAAGACTGCGCTGGGGCGCGAGGATTTTTTCGTCTCGCCCGCAAATGCTCTGGCTGTGGCCATGATCTCGGCCACCTCATGGCCGGGGAATAAACTGGTGCTCAGCGGACCTGCTGGCGCGGGCAAGACACATCTGGCCCATGTGTGGGCGGCAGAGACCGGTGGTCGCATTGTGCAAGCCTCGCAGATTAAGCACGACGAGGTTCCTGACCTCGCCCAAACACCGATCGCGGTGGAAGATGTCCCCATGATTGCTGGCGATATCGACCAGCAGAAAACCCTATTCCATTTGCACAATCTTGTGTTGGCAGAAGGCCACGCCCTGTTGATGACCGGGCGCCTGGCGCCAAATTTCTGGCAGTTGCCCTTGCCTGACCTGCAAAGCAGGATCGAAGGCGCACATCACGTTGCGCTGGACCCGCCCGATGACGCGCTACTGGGCGCCGTGCTGGCCAAACTGTTCGTAGACCGACAGCTGAACCCCGGACCCGAGGTCATCGCTTACCTCGTCAAACATATGGATCGCCGTTTCGAAACCGCCGCCAGCGCTGTGGCGCTGCTGGATCAACTGGCGCTGTCTGAGAAACGAGACATCACGCGGGCTCTGGCCGTACGGGTACTGAGTGCGGAACTGGAAGATGCCGAAACCAGCGATTGACCCGTCCCCGGTGATTTCGCATCTTAAGCCTGGAATATCTGGAAGAGATATGGATCAAGCCGTAGATACCAACATTCCCGACTGGGGACCTTTCGGAAAGCCGTTGTTTGACAACCCCGAGGCCCGCGCCCTGTCGCGCGTCGGCGTTGTTGATGTAGGGTCGAACTCGGTCAGGATGGTGATCTTTGATGGTGCGGCGCGATCGCCTGCCTATTTCTACAATGAAAAAGTCATGTGCGAGCTTGGCGCGGGCCTGTCCGAGACCGGCCGCCTGAACCCGCTTGGCAGGATACGTGCCCTGGCTGCGTTGAAGCGTTTTTCCCGGCTGTCAGACGATCTGGGTCTGCCGGGGCTGCACGTCGTGGCCACCGCCGCCGTGCGAGAGGCCAAGGATGGCCCGGATTTTTGCGCCGAAGTTCAAGCGCTAACCGGGTTGACGGTCTCGGTCATCGACGGCGGGGAAGAGGCACGCCTGTCCGCTCAGGGCGTTTTACTGGGCTGGCCCGGTGCATATGGTCTGATCTGTGATATCGGCGGGTCCTCGATGGAGCTGGCCGAGATCGGTGGCGGAGACGTTGGTCGTCGCCTGTCGTCGGCCCTAGGTCCGCTGAAGCTGCGGGATATCAAGGGCGGTCGTCGCGCGCGCAAGGCGCAAATCAAGGAGACGATGGAAAACCTGCGCGACCAGATGGGCCCTCAGCGCGATCGTCTGTTTCTGGTGGGCGGAAGCTGGCGGGCCTTTGCAAGGCTCGACATGCTGCGCCGGGGATATCCCCTGAACGTGCTGCATGAATATCGGATGACGACGAAGCAGGTGCATCAAACCATCAAATTCATCGAAAAGGGTGACCCGGAAAAACTGCGCAGTCTGGCAGGCGTCTCGGGTTCTCGGATGGCGCTGATCCCTTATGCGATGGATGTGCTTGCGCGACTGGTGCGAACGTTCAAACCCAAGGACATTGCCGTTTCCAGCTATGGCATCCGCGAAGGCCTGCTTTACGAACAGATGCCACAAATCCTGCGCGATCGTGACCCTCTGATCGAAGCCAGCTATTTTTCCGAAGCCAAAGATGCCCGCCTGCCCGGGTTTGGCAAACATCTGTTCGAATTCGTCATGCCTCTGTTCAAATCCGCGCCGGCCGCGCGGGTCAGGCTGATCAAGGCTGCGTGTCTTTTGCACGATGTCAGTTGGCGCGCCCATCCGGATTACCGGGCTGAAACCTGCTTTGATTACGTAACTCGCGCCAACTTGGGCGGATTAAAGCATTCCGAACGGGTCTATATCGGGCTGGCCCTGCAGCACAGGTATCGCAACAAGCGTGAGGGCAACCGGTTTACCCCTCTCTATGACTTGTTGGGCGAAAAAGATCAGGAACAGGCCGAGATTCTGGGCAAAGCCATGCGCTTTGGTGCAATGCTGTGGATGCAGAACGAAGCCACGATGGGCACGCTTCGGCTGTACCCTAAAAAACGTCAGCTAGAGCTGATTTTGCCAGAAGCCGCAGCCCCTCTCTTTAGCGAAGTGGCCGAAGCACGACTGAACTCATTGGCAAGCACGCTGAAATCCGAACCCCGCTTGATCATCAAAGGCTGACCCTCAGATATCAATCTCGCCTTCGGGCTCATTTTCGGGTTTTTCCGGCTCAACCTCGGGCTCGGGCGGCTTTTTGCGGATAATGATATCCCCGTTCGGCAGGATTTCCGGAGCCTCGTAAACGCTCCAGTCCTGCACTTCGGCGGCCAGTTCCGCCAGGGCCGGTCCCATTTCCTCAAAAAACGACTGCATCGCGGGGCCGAATTGATCTGCCAGCCCCAACAAATCCTCAAGCGCGGGTTCCATTTCCTGACGCAGCCCTTCAAAGAACAACTCAGCCCCTTGTTCCATCAAGGATTTGCCTGTGTCGTCCTCTGCCTGTGCCGGAACGCCCATGGCCGCTGTGACCACGCATATTGAAATGAACTTTTTCATGCTTCAGATATAAGTCGCCCACGCCGGCGATGAAAGGTCACAGATCAATATCCAGCGTGACAGGGAAGTGATCCGAGGCTGTCAGCAGCGCCTCGTGCAGGTCCCGCGAGGCATAGCATGCAGGGTCCTGGAAAGGATGCCATATGCGCCATTTCGGGCGCTTAACACGCAGCCCTTCGCTGATCATGACATAATCCAACAGCGCCTCAAGATGATCAGCCCTGTCGCGGCGCACAAAGCGCGCGGACGAGGGTAAGATTTCGGATTCAGCCTCATTTGCCATCACCGCATGCGGATCGAACAGACCGGTCTGCAACAGGATTTCGACAGATGAGCGCCCGAACAGGTTTTCAAACTCATCCAAGCCCGGCCCGTCGTTGAGATCGCCCAAAAGGATGACATGCTCGTCAGCCGCAATATGCGCCTGTACTCGCCGCCCCAACCAGACAGCCTGTGCAAGCTGTTTGCGTCGATTGGCGATGGATATCCGGATCGCCTCATCGCGGCTTTCTGCCCCATGCGGGGCTTTGGATTTCAGATGCGCTCCGATCAGGCGAAACGTCGCCCCGCCTGACGTCTGCGCTGACAACTCCATTGGCGGCTTGGAAAAGCGCACATGATCCTCGGTTGCATCAATATCCAGGTCGATCTTGAAAACGCCATCAAAACGAGGGGCAGCCCCTTTTCCTTCCTTGTTTCCTTTGGGATCATGGCGCAATGACAGGATCTGAGGATCGAAAAGAAACGCAAGTTCCTGATGGGTATCGTTCGGAAACCCCATGATCGCGTTTCCTATGCGCAGATCGAACGCTTCGGCAAACCCTTGCAGCGCACGCACCGTGTTCTGCGTCTTACCAGTATTCGGAGCTTCAACAATCAGCACGGCATCCGCATCGATTGCCGTCAGCACTTTTGCGATGGCCTCGATCTGTTCAGCTTTGGTGACATTGTATCTGCCGGACCAGCTGTCATCTACGATCAAGCGGTCTTGCCGGTCGAAGAGATTGGCGAACCATTCAATATTGTAGGTTGCCAATCGCATCGGTTCAGGCCTGCGCGCCTTTGATTTCATCCCAGGCGCGATTGATGTCGATCATCTTTTTTTCGGCCAGACGAATGGCCTCTTCCGGAACGCCTCGTGACATCATGGCGTCGGGATGAGTGTCGCGTACAAGTTGCCGCCAGACCTTACGAATGTCGGGCAGCGGCATATTCCGCGGCACACCCAGCACCGTATAGGGATCCTTTGGTGCATCCGGTACAAACCGTGCGCGTAAGGCCAGAAACTGAGCATCGGTCTGACCGAATATCCGGCTGACATCTTCCAGAAACTTATTTTCGTTGGGATGATAAAACCCGTCGGCCATTGCGATATGAAACAACCCCTCCATCAGGTCGCACAAGGTGGTGCTGTCTTCTGCGAACATATAGGCAATTTTGCTGGCATATTCCTGATACCCGGCGACATCGGTGCGCGCCATGTCAAAAACACGGGCTGCACCGCCCTCATCTTCGCGCGCGATCTGGAATACGTCCCGAAAGGCTGTAACCTCGTCTCGCGTGACCTGCCCGTCGGCCTTGGCCATCTTGGCCCCCAGGGCGATGACCGCAATCGCAAAGGCGACCGAGCGTTCCGGCGGCGTGCGCAGTTTCTCGAACACGGCCGTCAGGCTTTCGCCCTGTGCAAGCGCGCTTAGCGCATCGGATATACGGGTCCAAATCGACATGAGCGCACCCTAACCCGCTCCGTCGCGACTGTCAGGTGCGACAGATCACTGCGGGGCAAGAATTTTCTGCATCAGCACAAGATCTAACCACTGACCGCATTTAAACCCCACCTCGGGCATCAGGCCCACTTGTGTAAATCCGGCAGCCGTATGGAAAGCGATGGCCGCAGGGTTGGCCGAGGAAATGCCCGCAATCAGAACATGAACATTGTCCATCTGTGCGCGGGCTTCCAAGGCCTGCAACAATGCGCGGCCTATCCCCTGACCCCGCGCCTGCGGTGCCAACAGGATCGAATGTTCACGCGTATGGGCATAGCCCGGCCCTGACCGAAACGCACCATAGGTTGCGAAGCCCAGAACAACGCCGTCACGCTTGGCCACCAGAAACGCCGCCCCTCTGGATTTGATATCCAATGCAACGGCGTCATCGCTGCGCAATTCGGTGGTGAAGGTCACCAGCGTGTCGCGGATGATCGCATTCCAGATCGCCGCAACGGCGGGCGCGTCGTCTGAACTGGCTTGCCGGATATTCATTCCAGCACCCGCACCCCGTGCGGCGTGTCAATTTCCGCGCGCAACGCCGCCGGACCGCTGTCGAACTCAACTTGCCCCAACGGCCCAACCGCTTTGGCGAGATCCAGCGCATCAGGGTGATAGACGACTAGGCGGCGCAGCTGGCAGCCACTGTCGTTCAGCATGTTTGCCGGGTGAAGGTCACCCTGCCACTGGATGAGCGCCGGGAAAAGATTATCAAACGGCAGGCGCCCATTGGGAGGCACCGCCATGCGCCAACGCAGCGCGCCACGGTTTAGGTCGATCGGTTGGCCGACTCCGTCAGGAAAGACCATCAGTGAGGTCTCGATATCCGGAACCTGGCAAATCCAGTTGGTCAGGCGGGGAGCGCCCTGAAACCGATCTAGATCGAACCAGCGGGTTATTTGCGGATTGGGTGCATCGGGGTCAATCGCGATGGCTTCCAGATACAAACCGTCCCGAAGGCCCAACAACCGGTTATGAGTTCCGAATTTCTCGTGCTTGCCGCCGTCCTGCAAGGGTACGCCCAGCGCCTGTTCGACATGAGCCGAAGCCTGTTCAAGCGTTTCGCCAGCAACCGCCAAGTGATCAAGTAACACGGATGAGCCCCCCAGATGACATACGGCCAGACCGCAAGGGTCTGGCCGTATGTTTTCCTCAAAGGCGCTGGATCACAAGATTTTTCGACGAAAAACTTGGCGCCGGGTCAATCTTTGGCTTCGCCGATCAAACTCAGGATATCTTGTGCCGCCTCTGGGATGTTCGTACCCGGACCAAAGATCGCCTTAACCCCGTGATCATAGAGGAACTTATAATCCTGTTGTGGGATGACACCTCCGCAGATGACGATGATATCCTCAGCCCCGGCCTTTTTCAGTTCTTCGACCAGCTGCGGGGCCAGCGTCTTGTGCCCGGCTGCCTGAGACGAAATGCCGACGACATGGACGTCATTGTCCACCGCGTCTTGTGCTGCTTCGGCTGGCGTTTGGAACAGCGGGCCAACGTCCACGTCAAAGCCGATATCGGCAAAGGCTGTGGCGATCACCTTGGCTCCCCGGTCATGCCCGTCCTGCCCCATCTTGACGACCAGCAGGCGCGGGCGACGGCCTTCGGCCTCAGCAAAATCCTCAATGGACTTCTGGATGGCGGCAAAGCCTTCGTCGCCCTCATAGGCGGCCCCATAAACACCGGCCAGCGTTTTAACCTCGGCGCGGTGGCGACCAAATTCCTTTTCCATTGCCATGCTGATCTCTCCTACGGATGCGCGGGCACGGGCGGCTTCGACAGCAGCGGCCAGCAGGTTGCCGCCATCGCGGGCGGTAGTCGTCAGGGTGTCCAGCGCCTTTTGGCAGGCAGCCTCATCGCGCGTGGCACGGATGCGTTCCAGACGTGCCACCTGCGCCTCGCGGACAGCCACATTGTCGACATCCAGAATGTCTATCGGGTCTTCCCGTTCCTTGCGGTACTTGTTGACGCCGACGATTACCTCGTCACCCCGGTCGATCATCGCCTGCCGTCGGGCGGCGCTTTCTTCTATCCGAAGCTTTGGCATGCCGGATGCAACGGCCTTGGTCATGCCGCCCATTTCCTCGACCTCTTCCATAAGAGCCCAGGCTTTTTCGACCAGCTCATTAGTCAGGCTTTCGACGTAGTAAGACCCGGCCAGCGGATCGACCACATCGGTCACCCCGGTTTCCTCTTGCAGCACCAACTGAGTGTTCCGTGCAATGCGAGCAGAGAAATCGGTGGGCAGCGCAATCGCCTCGTCCAAGGCGTTAGTATGCAGCGATTGGGTGCCGCCCAGAACCGCGCTCATCGCCTCATAGGCCGTGCGGATCACGTTGTTATAGGGGTCTTGTTCTTGCAGCGACACGCCTGAGGTCTGGCAATGGGTCCGCAGCATCTTAGAGCGCTCGGATTTCGCGCCGAAATCGGTCATTACCCGATGCCAAAGGGTACGGGCCGCACGCAGCTTGGCAATTTCCATGAAGAAATTCATGCCAATGGCAAAAAAGAACGACAAGCGACCAGCGAATTTGTCGACATCCATTCCGGCCTGTGTCGCTGCACGAACGTATTCGCGCCCGTCAGCCAGCGTATAGGCCAGCTCCTGCACCAGGTTCGCCCCGGCCTCTTGCATGTGATAGCCCGAGATTGAGATCGAGTTGAATTTGGGCATATCATTCGACGTATATTCGATGATGTCCGAGATGATCTTCATCGAAGGCTCAGGCGGGTAGATATAGGTGTTACGCACCATGAATTCTTTCAGAATGTCATTCTGAATAGTGCCGGACAGGACGGATTTGTCGTGGCCCTGTTCCTCACCCGCTACAATGAAACTTGCCAGGATAGGAACCACGGCACCGTTCATGGTCATCGAGACCGAGACCTTGTCCAACGGGATGCCGTCGAACAGAATCTTCATGTCCTCTACGCTGTCGATGGCCACACCGGCCTTGCCCACATCGCCGACAACGCGTGGGTGGTCGCTGTCATATCCGCGGTGCGTGGCCAGATCGAAAGCAACCGAGACCCCCTGCTGACCCGCCGCCAGATTGCGACGGTAGAAGGCATTCGATTCCTCGGCGGTGGAAAACCCCGCATATTGGCGGATCGTCCAGGGACGACCGGCATACATTGTCGCCTTTACCCCGCGCGTGAACGGCCCAAACCCGGGCATGGAGCCCATATGCGGCAGATCAGCCGTATCTTCCTGCGTATAGAGTGGCTTGACGGCGATGCCTTCCAGCGTCTCTTTGGTCAGGTCGTCCAACGGGCGACCGCGCAGCTCTTTCTCGGCCAGCGCCTGCCAGTCTTTCCTATTGGTCATTGCGATATCCTTTTCTCAATTCGGGTCGCGCAAGGGCGTGGCCCGCGCGTTATCATCCGTGGTTGCGCCCATTCGAATTGGATGGGACGCAATATTTTATGGGCTGCGTGCATTTCGCTGGTCGCATTCGTGCGCACAGGGACTATATTCAATCCAACAGGAGGCCCAATGACACGAACGCTAGCCTTTGTTTTTTCGGCGCTATTTCCACTGGCGGCCCTTGCAGCTGACGGGGTAGCCCCGGTTGACGATGAATTTGTCCGCCCTGTGGGGGATAGCGAGCTCAGCGAATATCTGTGGATCAAGCGGCCCATTGTTGTCTTTGCCGATACACCTGCTGACCCGCGATTCCAGCAGCAGGTCGACATGCTTTTGGAAGGGGAGGACGTCATGCGCGACCGCGATGTGGTCGTTCTGATCGACACTGACCCTGACGCCCGCTCGCCCATCCGGTCAAAACTGCGCCCGCGCGGGTTCCAGATGGTGTTTGTCGACAAGGACGGCGTGGTCAAACTGCGCAAACCTTCCCCTTGGAGCGTGCGTGAAATCGGTCGCTCCATCGACAAGACCCCCCTGCGCCAACGCGAAATCCGTGAACGGCGCGAGGGCGGCTGAACGCGTTTCCCATACCCGACGGCCCCGGCGGCGACCGCCGGTTCCCTTGCAGGATATGACAAACGCACGGTCATGATCATTCAAACTCGATGATCACATCATCCACGGCGAGGCTGTCGCCGGGGCCTGCGTTGATCTTGGCAACGGTGCCTTTTTTCTCGGCGCGCAGAATGTTTTCCATCTTCATCGCCTCGATAGTGCACAGCGCCTGACCTTCCTGCACTTCTTGGCCCACTTCGACATCGACCTTTACGATCAGGCCAGGCATCGGGCAGAGCAGCAGTTTCGACGTATCCGGCGGCAGTTTCTCGGGCATCAGCTTGGCCAGTTCCGCCTGTCGCGGACGGCGCACATGCACCTTCATATCCGCGCCCCGGTTGCGGATCCGGAACCCGCCCGAGATTTTGTCGGCCTTCAGAACCAGCGGGCTACCGTCTATGTCCAGCACCGCCAGCTGATCGCCCGGCGTCCACTCCGAGGCCACGCGCAATGTCGCGCCGCCTTCGAATTTGACCGTTGCGCCCTCTTTATCGGCATTCACCTGAACTGCGTATTCCTGGCCCTGCAGGGTCACGACCCAGCGTTTGCCGACCTTGCGTTCATGGTTGTCCATCCGGCCCGATACACGGGTGCGGCGAATCTCAGCCACCCGGTGCATGGCGGCGCAGGAAGCTGCGATCTGGCGCAGGTCAGCCTCGGGCAGCTCTACGCCCTGGAACCCATCGGGGTACTGTTCTTCGATGAACGCGGTAGTCATCTCGCCCTTGATGAAGATCGGATGATCCATCACTGCCGACAGGAACGGCAGATTGTGCCCGATGCCTTCGACCTCGAAACTGTCCAGCGCCACCCGCATCGCCTCAATCGCTTGATCACGGGTCGGGGCCCAGGTGCACAATTTGGCGATCATCGGATCGTAATACATACTGATCTCACCGCCTTCATAGACGCCGGTATCGTTGCGAACGGCGGCCTCTCCGCTGGGGGCTTCACCCTGCCATTTGTCATTTACCAACAGCGGACCAGCGGCAGTTTCCTGAGGCGGGCGGTAGCGCGTCAAACGACCAATGGACGGCAAGAAGCCACGATACGGATCTTCGGCATACAAACGGTTTTCAATCGCCCAGCCGGTCAGTGTGACATCGTCCTGGGAGATCGACAGTTTCTCACCAGCCGCGACGCGGATCATCTGTTCGACCAGATCGACACCGGTGATCAGTTCGGTCACCGGGTGTTCCACCTGCAGGCGTGTGTTCATTTCTAGAAAGTAGAAGTTCTTGTCACCATCAACGATAAACTCGACCGTGCCAGCGCTGGCATAATCCACAGCCTTGGCCAGGGCCACCGCCTGCTCGCCCATCGCCTTGCGGGTCGCCTCATCCAGGAAAGGCGATGGTGCCTCTTCGACCACCTTCTGGTTCCGACGCTGGATCGAGCATTCGCGTTCGCCCAGATAAACCCCGTTGCCGTGGCTGTCGCACAGAACCTGAATCTCGATGTGGCGGGGCTGGGTCACGAATTTCTCGATGAAAATCCGGTCATCGCCAAAGGAATTCGCGGCCTCGTTCTTGGACGACTGGAACCCTTCGCGCGCCTCGTCGTCATTCCACGCGATCCGCATGCCTTTACCACCGCCACCGGCGCTGGCTTTGATCATGACCGGATAGCCAACCTCATTCGAGATCTTCACCGCGTCTTCCGCGTCTTCAATCAGGCCCATATAGCCCGGAACCGTGGAAACTCCGGCCTCTTGCGCGATCTTTTTCGAGGTGATCTTGTCGCCCATGCTTTCAATCGCGCCCACCGGCGGACCGACAAAAGCCACGCCCTCGGCATTCAACGCCTCGGCGAATTTCGAGTTTTCAGACAGAAAGCCATATCCCGGATGAACCGCCTGCGCGCCGCTTTGGCGGATCGCATCCATGACCTTGTCGATCACGATATAGGACTGGTTCGCAGGTGGCGGGCCGATATGCACGGCCTCATCTGCCATCGACACATGCAGGGCGTTCTTGTCCGCGTCCGAATAGATGGCGACCGTGCCGATACCCATCTTGCGGGCGGTTTTGATAACCCGGCAGGCGATCTCGCCCCGGTTGGCGATCAGGATCTTGTTGAACATGGAACGTCCTCTGTCTTGAAGTTCTGGAAACGCAAAACGCCGCCGCGGGGCAATGGCCCCACGACGGCGTGTCGCGCGATGACGGTCGGGGCGACGGGGGCCCCGAAGATTTCGTTATCTACAGTTGTTCTGGGTCTTGCAGTAAAGCACGTTGCCTGCCGCGCCGACCACGGCACCCAACAGCGGGTCGGCACTGACGACTGCCGCGCCAACGGCGCCGGCTCCACCGCCAAGCAACGCCTGCTCGCCGGTCGAGTCTCCGCACGCCGCGAGCCCTGCACAGGTCGCCATTGCAAGAATGACTTTCGAGATTCGCATGATGTCTGCCCTTTTTGGTTTTTTAACAATTTCAGAGCCAGATGCGGGAAATCGCCACTGTTATTCAATAACGAGCGTACCGAAATGCCCATTTGCGCAGTTTTATGCCATCCAATGACTGAAGTTTGCACAAAGAAAAACGCGGGCAGGACATTGTGAAAACCACAAGCCTGCCCGCGGAAGGAAGGGGTACGGAATAGTAGGTGCGCGTGCGACGCAGGCAAAGTAGAGCCGCACGACCCGCTCACCATGCACGGCCCGGTTGCACCTGCAAACCGGGATTGGCCAGTGGTGAAATTTCCGGCCAGAATCTGCCCATTCAGCGAAATATCGCGCAGAAACGCGCCGATTCCGCTTGCGTGAACTTTGGTTGGGCAGGGCGAAATTCGCACCCCGAAAGTCACGCAAACCTTTGTTTTATCAACACTACCTGAGATCACATGACCTGAAGAATTCGATCCTAAGTCGCCGCGGCCAACCCCCGCCGACCGGCCTTTTTCCTGCCCAAGCCTTGATGGTTTTCCCGCCACCAAGCCACGGGTTATACAGGCCATAGAATCAGTGGTTTGCGCCCTTTCCCTCAGGTATTTTGCGCGATTGTCACGCGCCCGATCTGCACAGCGCACATATCCTTCTTGACCCAACCGGGGCAAAGAAACCCTGTTGGAATTTCCAAGGCGTTTATGTGCGACGACGTCGATCACCTTCAGCTATCCCCGCCGAAAATGTCCGGAAACGAGGCTCTGGCCACGCTCGGATCAATGACCAGCAAGGCATCATAGCTGGCGGGGTCAAACGGATCCTCCGCCGGAATGACCTCACGCCCGAAAAACCAGCTCAGGCGACCGGCATCCAGATTGCCACGTTCGAATGGCTGGTCGCCGAAATGCTCCCACAGGGCCTCGATAAAGGCTGCATCCGCGCGACGATCAGCAGGTTTACGATCCCGGAACCGTTCACGCGTTGTCAGTGGGGTAACACCCTTTGGGTTGGCCCGTCTGATAGTGAATTGATAATCCGTCCCGGTCAGACGGCCGGGAAATCCGCGATGTTTCAACATTTCAGCGCCTCTTCGCTAAGGTCCTTTGAGGCGAAGGGGAATGCACAGAAATTGTGGTAATTGACAACCATTCTCAAATCCCTCCGTCCCAGATACATTGGGAATCCTGCAGAAGATACGCTTCGAAGAACTGCGTGGCATCCGGCGCGGTATGGCCAAAATCTATCGGCTTGTTCGAAAGGGAAATCACAACCCTGGCTGGTTCCAGCTTGTGGTGCGCGACATAGGCCACGGCCAGCGTCTGACACAGGTGCTCCATGTCGATCGTGGCGACATCATATCCAATGCGTCCCACATCCGAGCCTATCTTTGGCGCGATGAAGCGAAAGCGCAGCCATAACTCGCCCGGATTGTTGTCCAGCAGGACATCGTTCAGATGTACAGGCTGCCCAGAGGGCACCGGCACCAATGCTTCTGCGAATGTAGGCGAACCAAGACAGAGAATTGCCAGACATAAGGCGCGATCCCAGACCCACCAAAGGCGAGCTCCTCTCTCCGGGATCGCGCGCGCATGCCTACTGGCCCGCGCTTTTCTATGTCCAATAAGGCATTTCATTTAGCAGCTTTGCTCTCAAAGTCAAATTCGCCGTTTGGGGGTCTTTCACCAACGTGCCCAGAGGCAGGCAAACCAGAGCGCCTGCCCCGCGACCGTCAGCTTACAGCGGAATGTTATCGTGCTTTTTCCAGGGGTTTTTCAGTTGCTTGTTACGCAAGCTGGCAAAAGCTCGCGATACGCGGCGGCGGGTCGAATGCGGCATGATCACCTCATCAATGAATCCACGTTCCGCAGCCACAAACGGGTTGGCAAACCGGTCCTCATAGTCCTGAGCGTGCTGTGCGATTTTCTCGGCATCGCCCAGATCCGCACGGTGGATGATTTCGGTCGCGCCCTTGGCCCCCATCACCGCGATCTCGGCGGTTGGCCAAGCATAGTTGAAATCGCCACGCAGATGTTTGGATGCCATCACGTCATAGGCACCGCCATAGGCCTTTCGGGTGATCACTGTGACCTTCGGAACGGTCGCCTCGCCATAGGCAAACAGCAGTTTTGCGCCATGTTTGATCACGCCGCCATATTCTTGCGAGGTTCCCGGCAAAAAGCCCGGCACATCAACCAGTGTCAAAATCGGAATTTCAAAGCAATCACAGAACCGGACGAAGCGCGCGGCTTTGCGGCTGCTGTCGATATCCAGACAGCCGGCCAGCACCATCGGCTGGTTGGCTACAACACCTACGGTCTGACCTTCCAGACGGATAAAGCCCGTGATGATGTTCTTGGCGTAATCTTCTTGAATTTCGTAAAAATCACCCTCGTCCGCCACTTTGGCAATGAGTTCTTTCATGTCATAAGGCGTGTTCGGGTTGTCCGGGATCAACGTATCCAGCGAAGCCTCAATCCGGCCCGGTTCGTCAAAGAAGGGACGAACGGGCGGTTTTTCCTTGTTGTTCAACGGTAGGAAATCGACAAGACGGCGCACTTCGGCCAGTGCTTCGACATCATTTTCGAATGCACCGTCGGCAACCGAAGATTTCTTGGTATGGGTCGATGCACCACCCAGCTCTTCGGCGGTTACAACCTCATTGGTGACTGTCTTGACGACATCGGGGCCCGTCACAAACATGTACGAGGTGTCTTTGACCATAAAGATAAAGTCGGTCATCGCCGGACTGTAGACGGCGCCACCGGCGCAGGGCCCCATGATCACACTGATCTGCGGAACCACGCCCGAGGCCATGATGTTACGCTGGAACACCTCGGCATAACCCGCAAGCGAGGCCACACCTTCCTGGATTCGCGCACCACCCGAATCGTTGATGCCGATCACCGGAGCACCATTCTGGATTGCCATGTCCATGATCTTGCAGATTTTCTGCGCGTGGGTTTCCGACAGAGACCCGCCGAAAACGGTGAAGTCCTGGCTGAAGACATAGACCATACGACCATTGATTGTGCCCCATCCGGTGACGACACCATCGCCTGCAGGCTTTTGATTTTCCATCCCGAAATCCGTGCAACGATGGCTGACAAACATGTCGAATTCTTCGAAACTGCCTTCATCCACCAACAGCTCTATGCGTTCGCGTGCGGTGAGCTTGCCCCGCGCATGCTGCGCATCAATACGTTTTTGCCCACCTCCCAGCCGTGCATCGTTGCGGCGGCCTTCAAGCTCGGAAAGGATGTCTTTCATAACGATGATCCCCTTTGAAATTTGGCGCGACACTATACTTAGTTTCGTTCAGACCAAAGCCTCATTCGGCAAATTTGCAAATCTTTGAAAATACAGTTTCGGGTAATTGTAAACATGCAAAGTTTCGCACTGAGACACGGTCACGGATGGCAATCCCAAAAACCGTCACTATACATGTGAACCATGCAGTTTACTTCTTCGCCAGCGCGTCGTTCGCCCCCAACCATTGCCACACTTGTGATGCTATCCGGGCTGTCAGCGCTGAGCTTGAATCTTTTCCTTCCCAGCCTGCCCAATATGGCCGCGTATTTTGACGCAGACTACAAAGTCATGCAGCTGTCGATCGCTCTGTATCTGATGATCAGCGCAGTAATCCAAATTCTGATCGGCCCCATCGCAGATAAGGTTGGCCGCAGGCCAGTTATTCTCTGGGGATTGGTTCTGTTTCTGATTGCGACACTGGGTTGCATCTACTCCCCGAACGCCGAAGTATTTCTGGCCTTCAGGATGTTTCAAGCGGTCGTCGCAGTTGGAATGGTCCTTAGCCGTGCAGCGGTGCGAGACCTTTACGAAGCAGATCAGGCCGCTTCGATGATCGGCTATGTCACCATGGGAATGGCCATTGTTCCAATGATTGGCCCTGCCATCGGCGGCTTTCTGGAAGAGAGCTTTGGCTGGAAGGCAAATTTCTGGCTTCCTTTCGGGCTGGGTCTACTGGCGCTAATGCTGACCTATTCCGACTTCGGAGAAACATCCCGCAAAAGCGGGCTGACCTTGCTGCAGCAGTTTCGTGAATACCCGGAATTGCTCAGATCCCCTCGGTTCTGGGGCTATTCCATGGCCTCAGCCCTGTCGTCGGGCGCTTTTTTCGCCTATCTGGGCGGCGCGCCTTTCGTCGGGACTGAACTGTTCGGCCTAACAGCGTCAGAACTGGGCATTTACTTCGGCGCCCCCGCGGTGGGTTATTTCTTCGGCAACTTCTTCAGCGGCAGGTTCTCTGTCCGCTTTGGCGTGAACCGGATGGTTCTTTGGGGGTGCTGGATGAACGCAACCGGCGTTGCACTGTCGACGATCGTGTTCCTTACGGGCTTCGGCTCAGTTCTCAGCTTCTTTGGGTTCATGACCATTGTTGGTGTGGGCAATGGTATGACCATTCCAAACGCAACATCAGGCGCACTGTCCGTCCGCCCGCACCTGGCCGCGACAGCATCTGGGCTGAGCGGGGCCATCATGCTGGGCGGCGGAGCTGGCCTGAGCGCGCTCACGGGCGCAATACTAACCCATGAAACAGGCGCGATGCCGCTGCTGTGGCTGATGTTGGCCTCAGCAACATTTGCCATCGTTGCTATTGCCATCGTGATCCGGCGCGAACGGTATTTGGGCCTGTAACACGCCTTGCGCAGGACGGTTTGCAAAGCTAGCGTTCAAGATTAGAAAAGTTGCAAAGGCACGCCATGGCGACCCAAAAGCTCTATGCTGGTGCAAAACTGCGTGAAATGCGCACGCGCCTGACGCTGACACAAAAGGAATTCGCAGCCAAACTGGGGGTTTCTCTTCCCTATCTGAACCAGATGGAGAATAACAACCGCCCGATCTCGACCACGGTTGTTCTGGCTCTGGCGCAGGAATTCGGCATGGACGTGACCGAACTTAGCACTGGTGACAGCGAACGTCTGGTCTCAGACCTGCGCGAAGCGCTGGCAGACCCCGTGTTTGATGACGCCATGCCACCGCTCGCTGATCTGCGCCTGACAGCTTCAAACGCCCCCGCAATGGCCCGAGCGTTTATCGCCCTGCACCGCACGTATCGCCAGACGCATGAAAGGCTGGCCTCGCTGGACGAAGCCCTGGGACGTGAAGACGCACAGATTCAGGCCAGCCCCTGGGAAGAAGTGCGAGACTTTTTCCATTATTGCGACAACTACATAGACGCGGTTGACCGAGCCGCAGAACGATTTGCAGGCCGCGCCCAGGACAAAGGCGGAATTCGCGCCGCCGCAATCGAAAGCTTGGGAGAAAACGGTATTCGCGTTCAGTTCCCGGATATCGAAGAAACCCGGAAATACGATGCGGATAGCAAAACATTGCTGCTGTCATCACGGATTGCACCGCAAACACAAGTGTTTCAGCTGCTCTTGCAGGTATCCCTAATCAATCAGGACAAGCTGCTTGAAGCGACACTGGATTTCGCCAAATTTCACAGTGATGAGGCGCGCGCGATTGCGAAGATCGGCCTGGCGAATTATTTTGCTGGCGCCTCTCTGATGCCCTATGGCGAATTTCTCAGCGCAGCCCAGCTGTATCGCCATGATTTGGAATTGCTCAGCAATCGTTTTGGAGCATCCATCGAACAGGTGGCCCACAGGCTTTCTACGCTGCAACGCCCCGGTGCAAAGGGGATACCATTCTTCTTTGTTCGGGTGGATCAGGCTGGAACGATCACAAAACGCCACTCCGCCACGCGCCTGCAATTTGCACGCTTTGGCGGTGCCTGCCCGTTGTGGAATGTGCACCGCGCCTTTGAAACTCCGGGTCACTTCCTGCGGCAGCTTGCCGAAACCCCGGACGGGGTCCGCTATATCTCGCTGGCGCGGGATGTTTCGAAATCGGGCGGTTCGTACGGAGCGCCTGTCCGGCGCTATGCGATTGCGCTGGGATGCGAGGTCCGCCACGCCGAAGCGTTGGTTTATGCGGACAATCTGGATATCTCAAACGCCAGTGCCTACGAGCCCATAGGTATCTCGTGCCGGATCTGCGAACGCCAGAACTGCCACCAACGGTCAGTTCCTCCGCTGGAACGTCGCCTGTCCATCGACACTCATACCCGCGGAACCTTACCCTATGAAGTCACCTGAGCTTTACCCGGCCTAAAACCACGGCCAGCCGAAACGGGGGCAATGCCCCCGCCCAACCCTTAAGCGTTCGACAAAATCGCCCAGATCTCATCCTTCAATGCGGCGCGTTTCTTGCGCAGCTCGCCTTCGGCAAGGTCCTCCATCGGCTCGACGTTAGTTTCCGCGCGGTGCACGATACGATTGACCTCGTGATACTCTTCGGCCAGCCGAGAAAAATGCGCATCGGACTGTTTAAGCTGACTGATCAATTCGACCTTGTCGGGAAACTCTTCGGCCAATTCGTGCGGGGTGTGGGACATTCCTGTTCGCTCCTTAGAAAATGCGTTGCGATTCAGGTCTATATTGGTCCCACTCCCCCCGCTTTGACGCGGATCAAATCAGCGCTGCGCCGAGGCCCATTGCGGATGAATCCAAGGCTGATCATTGGCTTTGGGCAACGGATCTTTGCCCAGCAGATGATCCGAGACTTTCTCGCCCACCATGATCGACGGCGCATTAAGGTTGCCGTTGGTGATTTGCGGAAAGATCGAACTGTCCGCCACACGCAGCCGATCCACGCCGATCACCCGGCCTTCGGAGTCGACAACCGCGTTCTGGTCATCCACCCGTCCCATCCTGCAGGTGCCGCAGGGATGATAGGCACTTTCGGCATGCTCAGCGATAAAGGCGTTCAACTCTTCATCTGTTTGTACCGCAGCACCGGGCTGAATCTCTTTCCCGGCAAAGGGTCTGAACGCCTCTTGCCCGAAAATCTCTCGCGTCAAGCGGATACAGGTGCGGAACTCCTCCCAGTCTTTTTCCTGGCTCATGTAATTGAACCGGATGACAGGTGCGTCCTCGGGTCGAGCCGAGCGCAATGTCACAGCACCCCGTGATTCCGATCGCATCGGACCCACATGTGCTTGGAACCCGTGCCCCTCGGCCGCAGCCTGCCCGTCATAGCGCACCGCCATCGGCAGGAAGTGGTACTGGATGTCGGGGTATTCGACACCCGGCCTTGATCGGATGAAGGCCGCGCTTTCGAACTGGTTCGAGGCACCAAGGCCGGTCTTGGTGAACAGCCATTGCGCCCCGATCAGGCCTTTGCTGACCAGGTTCCAGTGTTTGTAGAGCGTGATCGGCTGAAGCGAGGCTTGCTGGATATACAGCTCCAAATGGTCCTGTAGATTTGCGCCAACCCCCGGACGGTCTGCAACAACTCCGATCCCCTGCTCAGCCAAATGCGCAGCCGGGCCGATTCCAGACAGCATCAAAAGTTTCGGCGAGTTGATGGACGAGGCTGCGATGACCACTTCGCGGCGCGCGCGGATCACCTCTGTCTTGCCGCCACGGATCAGTTCAACACCAACAGCACTTCCGTTTTCCAGAACAATCCGGGTCGCAAGACCGCGCACGATATCACAGTTCTCGCGCTTGAGCGCAGGCCGCAGATAGGCATTTGCCGCCGACCAGCGCCGCCCTTTCCAGACGGTCTGCTCCATCGGGCCGAAGCCTTCTTGCTTTTCACCGTTATAGTCGCCCGTGATTTCATACCCGGCTTGCTGGCCCGCATCGACAAAGGCCTGGAACAGCGGGTTCGCACGCGGGCCCCGCGACACATGCAGCGGCCCGTCAGTGCCCCGCCACGCGGAATCCCCACCATGACCGCCGTCATGCCAGGTCTCCATCCGTTTGTAATATGGCAGCACATCCGCATAAGACCAACCATCCGCGCCCATCTCGGCCCAGGTATCGAAGTCCCGGGCGTGGCCGCGCACATAAACCATTCCGTTGATCGAAGAGGATCCGCCGATCACCTTCCCTCGCGGGCAGGCCAGGCGGCGGTTGTTCAGATGCGGCTCAGGCTCGGATTGATAGCCCCAGTCATAGCGCGACATGTTCATCGGATAGCTTAGCGCGGCGGGCATCTGGATAAACGGGCCCATGTCGGTACCGCCATGCTCGATCACCAGAACCGAGGCACCGGCCTCACTCAAACGATATGCCATCGCGCAGCCTGCGGAACCTGCGCCGACGATGACGAAATCTGCTTCCATTTTCGGGTCTCCATTCTCAACCGGAGCCAAGATTTTTCATCAAAAAATCTCTGCCTGACCAGAGAGGGTCTTGTTAATTCGGGTTGTTACTCTCCGCGTGGAAAGCGTTGGCTTTCCTCGACGATATTCAGATCCATGTGGTTACGCATGTACCGCTCAGATGCTTTCTGCAGGGGCTGGTAGTCCCAAGGATAATACCCGCCCTGGCGCAACGCCTCGTACACGACCCAGCGACGCGCCTGGCTGGCGCGAACTTCGGCGTCGAACCGATCCAGATCCCAACGGGCATCGGACTTGGCACGCAAGGTCTGCAACGTTCCTGCGTGCTCTGGCCTGTCTGCGAGGTTCTCCAACTCGGAAGGGTCCGCCTCGAGGTCGAACAGTTGATCAGGGTCTAGCGCACATCGGTTGTATTTCCATTTGCCATAGCGCAAGGACACCAGTGGCGCATAAGAGGCCTCGGCTGCATATTCCATCGCGACCGGCTCACTGCGCTCGTGCCCCATGGCCAGCGGCACAAGGTTTTCGCCATCTGTCCACGGCGCGATCTCTGCCATATCGACACCGGCAAGAGCACCCAAGGTCGGCGTCACATCTATGGTCGAAACCGGAGCGTCGATCCGGCCCGCTGGCAGATCGGGCGCACAGATCATCAGCGGGACGCGGGATGACCCTTCATAGAAGGTCATCTTGAACCACAATCCGCGTTCACCAAGCATATCGCCATGATCCGAAACGAACAGAATGATCGCCTCTTGCCGCGTGGTCTCTAACACCTCGAGGATTTCTCCGACCTTGTCGTCCAGATAAGAGATATTGGCGAAATAGGCGCGGCGTGATTTGCGGGTATCTTCTTGAGTGATGTCAAAGCTGCGCCAGTCATTGGCGTCAAAAATCCGTTTCGAATGCGGGTCCTGATTATCATAACCAAGGTCGGCAATCTCGGGCAGAAGGTGCTCGCAATCTTCGTACAGGTCCCAGTATTTGCGACGTGCAACATAGGGATCATGCGGGTGGGTAAAGCTTACAGTCAGGCACCATGGACGGTCGTCCTTGCCACGGGCCAGATCGTATAGCTTGGACTTGGCGTTATAGGCCACCTCGTCGTCATATTCCATTTGGTTGGAAATCTCGGCTACACCTGCGCCCGTGACCGAACCCATATTGTGATACCACCAGTCAATTCGCTCGCCTGGTTTACGGTAGTCCGGGGTCCAGCCGAAATCGGCGGGGTAGATGTCGGTGGTTAGGCGATCTTCAAACCCGTGCAACTGATCAGGCCCGACGAAATGCATCTTGCCCGACAGACAGGTATAGTACCCTGCACGGCGCAGATGGTGGGCATATGTCGGAATATCACTGCCAAACTCGGCGGCATTGTCATAGACACCAGTGCGCGACGGCAACTGACCGGACATAAAACTGGCCCGACCCGGCGCACACAGGGGCGACGCCGTATAGGCATTCGCAAATCGCGTGGATCGTTCGGCCAGCTTTTTCAGGTTTGGCGCATGCAGCCAGTCGACAGGACCGTCAGGAAAAAGGGTCCCGTTCAACTGATCCACCATCAGGATCAGAATATTAGGTTTTGTCATTTCTCGGCCTCGAGCAAGGTGCTGAGCACGCGCATCGCGTGGTTTACAGCCAGTTGCGGTTCTTCCGGGGCGCTCAGCGCGGCGTGGATATAAAGTCCGTCGATCAAGGCGATCATGTTCCCGGCCGCCTCAACCGGATCGGCCAAATGCGGGCGCAGCGCATAAACCAGGTTCGACCGGATACGGGCCTGATAAATCTGCCACAATCGCAGGGCGTCGTCATTAGTCTGCGCAAGAACGTAGAACGTCATCCACGCTGCCGTCACATCCGGCGTGAAACAGGATGGGGCAAAGCATGCCCGGATGATCGCCTGCGCGCGCCCACTTGGCGTGGCTGCTTTCAGTTCGGACCGGACCTCTGCCCCGAAATCCGACAGGATGCGGCGCATCGCTGCCAGAAAAATCTGATCTTTTCCGCCGAAATAGTGATGTGCCAGCGCGCTGGACATGCCAGCCCGCTTAGCGATCTGGCTGACGGTTACATCGAGGGATTTTTTCGACCCGAGCTCAGCAATCGTTGCCTTTACGATCGCATCACGGCGGATTGGCTCCATTCCGAGTTTCGGCATCCGTACCCCTCAACTGCTTTTGATAGAAAAACGCTAGGAGATTTTTATTGACTCGTCAATTAATAACGTTTTTTCGGCAGAAATCGGCTAGAGTTTAGGTGCAATACTGGGGGTCGTCAGGCTGCTGCGGTTCAACACGGCCTCGCGCCAGGCAATAAAACTGACTGCCAACAGAATCAGCGTGCCCCCGGCGACAACCCACAAATCTACGCTTTCGTGGAAAACCAACGCCCCAACCAGCGTGGCCCAGATCAGCTGTAAGAATGTGACGGGCTGCGTCACTGCTACGGGGGCGGCCTGCAGGGCCAAGGTCATCAGATAGTGTCCAAGTGTGGCAAAACAGGCAACCAGAAACAGCACACCCAAATCATGGAGACTTGGCGGGGACCACACGGCAATGGCGAAAGGTATCAGCGCCATCGTCACCCATATGGACATATGTGCAACCACGACCGAGGGCGGCAGATCTCGCACCAGCATCTTGGCCAGCAGGTAGGATGCACCAAGCGTCAACGAAGTCCCCAACATGGTCACGTGACCAACCGAGATATCCCGAAACCCAGGTCGGAGAATAATTGCGACACCGATCAATGCGACACCAATGGCGGCAATCCGGCGGAAGGCTAGTTTCTCGCCTAGAAACAGCACAGCACCCAATGTGACATAGACTGGCGTCATGTAGTTCATGGCCGTGACTTCGGCCAACGGAATTCGGGTCATGGAAAAAAACCACAGCATCACGGCAATGGCGTGAACCACCCCGCGGATGCCGAACAGTGTCAGATGCCTACGTGTCAGAGGTGTCGTAACGATCAGCCTTAACGCTGGCAGTAGGAACACCAACCCAAAGACAAAGCGCAGAAATGCGGCCTGTATCGGGTCCATGGAGGTGCCCAGAGATTTGACGAGCGCAGTCATGACAACAAAGGACAGACCGGCGGAAAACATCCAGAACATTCCCGCCAATGGCCGATAGGTGTTAGGTTGAGTTGTCATGTTAACGGTTCAACACCGAAACACAGGCGGGAACAAGACCTCAGATCGCCACCAGCTTGGCCGCAATCGCCAGCATGACAAAACCGATAACAACATCCAGCACCTGCCATGCCCTTGGGCGGGCAAAGACCGGCGACAGAATCCTTGCCCCGTAGCCCAACGAGAAGAAGAAGACAAAGCTGGACAGCATCGCTCCAATAGCAAAGGCCAACCGGTCATCATATTGTGCAGATATCGACCCGATCAGAACCACCGTGTCCAGATAGACATGCGGATTCAACCAGGTGAATGCCAGCACGGTCAGCAGGACAGACCTCAGACTTGAACGTGTCCCTTCACTGACATCCATGGAAGACCCGCCGTGCCAGGCCGATAGCAGGCTGCGCAACCCGTACCAGGTCAGAAACACAGCCCCGCCAAAGCGCATGACCGGCTCGAACCAAGGAGCAGTCTGAGCAAGCGTTCCGAACCCGGCAACCCCTGCCGCAATCAGAATGGCATCCGATACGGCGCAGGTCAGGCATAGGGCAAAAACATGTTCGCGGCGCAGCCCTTGACGCAGGACAAAGGCGTTCTGCGCACCAATGGCCAAAATCAGACTAAAGCCCAGAGCGAATCCGGAAATCAGAGATGCGGACATGAAACCTCCTGTGTTCGATTTGATTGACTAGAGCCAGTCAGTCGATTTATCAAATTAAAGAAGTTACACCTGGTTAAGCTCTGCTAATGTTGCTGGATCCCAATCACCTTGCCGCACTTTCGGCCATTCTACGCCACGGAAGCTTTGACGCCGCCGCCACAGAGCTGTCGGTGACGCCTTCGGCGATATCGCAGCGGATCAAGTCATTAGAGGATCGGATAGGCGCCGCTCTGATCACTCGTGGTGCGCCCTGCACAGCGACACCCGCCGGCTTGCGCATTGCCAGATACGCCGAGGATATCGGGCTGCTTGAGGCACAGCTGGCCCGTGAACTTGCGTTGGAGGGAACCTCTGGCCCGACCCAGGTGCGCATTGCAATTCCTGCAGACAGTTTGGCCACATGGTTCATCGCTGCGATGGCCCAAACAGATGAATTGCTGTTCGATCTGGTAATTGATGATCAGGACCATTCGGCCGATTGGTTGCGCCGCGGTGAGGTCAGCGCGGCTGTTACCACCGGAGGGCAACCGGTCTCTGGCTGCGATGCCCATCCACTTGGGGATTTCAGGTATATTCCAACGGCCAGCCCAGGTTTTATGCATAAATGGTTCCGGGACGGTGTAACCAAAAGCAGCCTTGCCATAGCACCGTGCCTGACCTTCAATCAAAAGGACGGTCTTCAGAAAGCCTGGTTTGCGAGAGAGTTTGGGCACCAGATTTCCCCGCCATCGCATTTTCTGCCATCCTCACACGGGTTTGTGGATGCAGCGATCGCCGGCATCGGGTGGGGAATGAACCCGATTGAGCTGGTACAAAAGCCTTTGGCAGATGGCCTGTTGTGCCCCTTGATACCAGACACGCCCCTTGATGTTCCGCTGACCTGGCAGGTCGGGCGTGTCTTATCCTCGGCCCTTTCGCCGCTGACCGCCGCTGTAAAGCGCGCGGCTGTCGACGCGCTTATTCAACGATAGACAGGATTGGCCGATCAGGATGGCTCGGGCGCTTTAGGAATTGGCGTGACCACCCGGTAACAGGCAAAAGCTGCGATCAGGCTCACCAAGACAACGATCAAAACCGCCGCCGAGACCTCGTGCATATGTGCCAGACCAGCCAGCGCCGCCGACACGATGACCGCAACAATCCGCGAGATGCTTTTCACCGCAGCCGCCCCTTTGACCCGCTGATCAAACGGGGCGATATCCAGAAAATACAACTTTCGGGCACTGCTGATGCCTGTAACCGCCACGGTCACCACAAACAGGGCAACCGCGTGAGTGTGCACTTGATGACCGATATGGAGGTAATGGACCGCCAGCAGCCCTGCTCCGGTCAAGGCCACCATCAGAGTTCCGGATACCATGACCGCCCGGTGGGATTTCAGGTTAACAAACTGCCACAAAGGCGCAGAGACCAGATATCCAGAGGCCGACGAAATGATCATTGCGGTAAGACCTTTGGCCGAACTGTGATGTGCCTCGGCCGCCATCAGGGCAAAGAACGGAACCGATAGACTGACAACCACAATCGGAAGGCGCATGACCATATAGCGCCGGAACCAGGTCTGGTTGAACATCGCCAGAATATCGGTGAAATACTCGGACCAATGTCTTTTGCTTTCGTCCTCAGGCGCTGTGGAAATTTTCTGATGCGGAACTTCGGACATCGCCAGGATTGATAGGCCAGACAACAGAAAAAACACCACTGCAACTCCGATCACAACTGAATGGCGCGCAAACGGAGGGTTGCCCAGCGTGATTTGATGGACCAACAGAACAAGACCGATTGCGCCCAATCCGCCGGCGCCTAACTGCAGATATCGCATGATCATCCGTGACCTGGACTGAACGTGCGCGCCCAGCAGGTCAGTAAGCAGCAATGTCTGGATCTCACCCACGAGACCGATCAAAAAAAATGCGGCGATAAAGGCTGTAGCCGTGAACACGAGACTGCCCGTCGCGGCCGCCGCCAGAGCCATGACAAGGCAGGCCCCGATCAATACTTCGGTCATCGCGATGCTGCGTTTCTTCTGTTCGCGCAGCGCAATGACTTGGGCCAGAAACACGTCGGCGATCATGCTGCCGACCATGCGGATTGAAACCAGCGCGCCGGCGATGAACATCGGAAGTTCCAGCGAAACCGCAAGAAATGGCAAGACAATGGACGGGCTGCCAAGGGTCCAGGCGACCTGCGACAGAATGCTCTGCCCGGTCAAAACAGGCACATTGCGTTTGGCCAAATCAAATTGAGGTTCGGTCATCTGCTCTTTGACTCACTGCTTCAGCTATTCGACCCAGCCTATGGGTTCGAACCTGATCGGCCAATAGCCCTATCCTCCAACCAACAAAAAACCCGGCCTGACGGCCGGGTTTCCAAATCTCAAGATGCGGGGCAGATCAAAGCTGCGCCATCACCTCATCCGAGGCTTCGAAATTGGTTGTGACGCGCTGAACGTCATCATCATCTTCCAGCGCATCGACCAGCTTCATCAGCTTTTGCATATCCTCAAGCCCCAGCTCGGTCGTGGTGCTTGGCTTCCAAACCAGTTTGGTGGATTCCGTTTCACCCAGCGCGGCCTCGAGCGCGTTCGAGACGTCGTTCAGATCGGTGTCGGCGCACCAGATGATATGACCTTCGTCCGAGCTTTCAACATCTTCCGCGCCTGCCTCAATGGCCGCTTCGAACACGGTGTCGGCATCACCAACCGTATCTGGATAGACCACTTCACCCTTGCGTTCGAACATAAAGCCGACGGAGCCGGTCTCGCCAAGATTGCCGCCATTCTTGGAAAAGGTCGAGCGCACGGTCGATGCGGTCCGGTTCCGGTTGTCGGTCATCGTCTCGACGATGACGGCCACTCCGTTGGGGCCATAGCCCTCATACCGGATTTCTTCGTATTCGTCGCCATCGCCCGCCTGCGATTTCTTGATCGCCCGGTCGATCACGTCTTTGGGGACCGAGTTTGACTTGGCCTCTTTCACCGCCAGACGCAGACGCGGGTTCTTGTCGGGGTCGGGGTCGCCCATCTTAGCGGCAACAGTGATCTCTTTTGACAGCTTGGAAAACAGTTTGGACCGCGCGGCGTCCTGACGTCCCTTGCGGTGCTGGATATTGGCCCATTTGGAGTGGCCTGCCATGGTGCGTCCTCGTGATAGTGTTTGCGTATTTGGCGCCCATATAGACGTTTGCGGGCCATGGGATCAAGAGACCGGCTTGCGACGGCTTCTTCTGCGAGTATGTTGGCGGTATGACGACAGATCAGATCATACTCTTCGCTCTCTTTGCCACTGTATTCGGAATGCTGCTTTGGGGGCGGTTTCGCTATGATCTTGTTGCGTTTTCCGCGCTTCTGGTCGGAGTGGTGTTGGGTGTCGTGCCCGTCGATGACGCTTTTGCCGGTTTTGGTCACTCGGCGACCATCATCGTCGCGCTGGTTCTGGTCGTTTCGGCCGGACTGGTCCGGTCCGGTGCGGTATTCCTGATCACGCGATCCTTGGTTGACGCGTCACGCGGCCTTGGGGCCCATATCGCCTTGATGGGCGGTATCGGGGCGGTTCTGTCCGCCTTCATGAATAACGTCGCTGCCTTGGCCCTATTGATGCCGGTCGACATTCAGACCGCACGAAAAGCCGGACGAGCTGTCGGCCTGACCCTAATGCCGCTCAGCTTTGCAACAATTCTGGGTGGGATGGCGACCCTGATTGGCACGCCACCGAACATCATCATCGCCTCAATCCGCGCAGAAACTCTGGGCGAGCCCTTTCGTATGTTCGATTTCGCCCCTGTGGGTGGCATTGCTGCGATTGCCGGGCTTGCTTTTGTCTCACTGGTGGGCTGGCGATTGATCCCGAACCGGGGACCGCAAACCGAAACCTCTGAGGCGCTGGCCGAATATATCGCAGAACTAACCGTCCCACCGGAATCGCCGTTGATCGGCAAACGGGTCAGCGAGCTTTATGAAGATGCCGAGAAATCTGACGTCGCCATCATCGGCCTGATCCGCGACGGCAAGCGCCGCTATGGCCGGTCGGCCCATGCAACACTGAATCAGGGTGACGCGCTGGTGCTTGAGGCCCGCCCCGAGGCGCTGGATGAATTCCGCGCGGCGCTGAAGCTGGATTTTTCGGACACACGTCGACAGGAGCTTCTGACCGCTGAAGGCGACGGGCTGGAAGTCGTCGAGGTTGTCGTGACCGAAAACGCCCGCATCACCGGGCGTACGGCGCAGGGGTTGGGATTGGCATGGCGGCAGAGCACCGTTTTGATGGGCATTTCGCGCCAGGGCCGCAGCATCACTGAACAGGTCCGCAAAACCGAGGTTGAGGCTGGCGACATCCTGTTGTTGCTGTGCCCGCGTGATCGCAGCGCCGATGTGACCGAATGGCTGGGATGCCTACCGCTGGCCCAACGTGGTTTGAACGTCACCGCCAATGAAAAGGCGTGGCTTGCGATTGGCCTGTTTGCCACCGCGGTACTGGCAGCCAGTGTTGGGCTGATCTACCTGCCGGTCGCATTGGGGCTGGTTGTGGTTGCCTATGTGCTGACCAAGATCATGCCAATCGCGGATCTCTATACTCACATCGAATGGCCGGTGGTCGTTTTGCTGGGCTCGATGATCCCGCTGGGCAGCGCGCTGGAAACCTCGGGCGGCACCGAACTGATCGCCAATGCGCTGATCCAGTTAACTGACGGTCTGCCTGCATGGGCTATTCTGACCGTTCTGATGGTGGTCACCATGACCCTGTCGGACGTGTTGAACAACACCGCCACAGCGATTGTGGCCGCCCCGGTCGGCATTCAGATGGCCCGCACGCTTGAGGTTTCCCCCGACCCGTTTCTGATGACGGTCGCCGTTGCAGCCTCTGCTGCGTTCCTGACGCCTATCGGGCATAAAAACAACACGCTGGTTCTGGGACCGGGTGGCTATCGGTTCGGAGACTACTGGCGCATGGGCCTGCCGCTGGAAATCCTGATCATTGCGGTTTCGATACCCGCCATCCTTGTGTTCTGGCCGCTGTGACGGGTAAGAGCCGTTCCATGAAACAATTTCTGATCCTGCAGTTACGCCCGGAAACCGATGCGTCGGATGCCGAATATGCCTCGATTCTGGACAAAACCGGCTTGAGCCCCGAACAGACCCACCGCATCCGGCTGGACTGCGAAGACCTGCCCGACGGTCTGGACGTGACCGACTATGCCGGGGTGATCGTCGGCGGTGGCCCCGGCTGTGTCAGCGATGATCCGGCGACAAAATCGCCGACGGATGCCCGCACCGAAGCCGCCATCATGGGTCTGATGTCACAGATCACCGGGCGCGATCATCCGTTCATGGGGTGCTGCTATGGGTTGGGTATTCTTACCGCGCATTTGGGTGGCGATGTCAGCAAGGACCAGTTCGGAGAGCCCGTCGGCCCCTCAACCTGCCACGTGACAGAGGACGGTGCCACCGATCCACTGATCTCGGGGCTAGGTCAGAGTTTTGATGCTTTTGTGGGCCATAAAGAGGCTGTGCAATCCCTGCCAGATGGGTGCGTGCATCTGCTGGCCTCGGACCCTTGCCCCTTCCAGATGATCCGCTGGGGCCAGAATGTCTATGCCACACAGTTCCACCCCGAGGCTGATGCCCGCGACTTTGAAGAACGTATCACCATCTACAAACACCACGGCTATTTCCCGCCCGAAGATGCGCAGCGTCTGATCGACATTTGCCACGCCGCCAATGTCACTCTGCCCGGTGAAATCCTGCGCAGGTTCGCCCAACGCTACGGCTGACCCTACGGCGCGGTTGCCTGCGGCTTTGACCCTCGCTTACGCTGGTCCGAACGGCTTTGGGAGGAGTTGTAGTTGGATCTGCTTATTAATGTCGGCCTGCCACTATCGTTGGCCATAATCATGCTGTCCTTGGGTGTCGGGCTTGAGATCGCCGATTTCCGCCGGGTTGTCAGCAGACGATACCCTTTTGCGATAGGGGCGTTCTGCCAGGTGATCTTGCTTCCCATTGCGGCATTTACGACGGTCAAACTCTTTGCACTGCCACCGGAAATAGCAGTCGGTGTTATGCTCCTCAGCTTTTGCCCCGGCGGTGTTACCAGCAATATCCTGACTAAACTGGCCAAGGGTGATGTCGCTCTTTCCGTCAGCCTGACAGCCATCATCAGCTTGCTGTCGATGGTGACGGTACCCGTATTGGCCGCATGGTCGATCAATCACTTCATGGGCGAGGACGCACCCGAGGTTTCGATCACCGGCCTCGCCATAGCGATGTTCCTGATAACCACCCTGCCCGTCGCTATCGGCGTCAGTATACGGCATTTCGCAAAAGGATTCGCAGAACGGGTCGATGCCCCTCTGTCCAAACTGGCTTCGATTCTTTTCGTCCTGATCGTTCTCGCCGCGCTGGCCGGGAACTGGGAAATGTTCGTCGAAAATTTGGGGCTGATGGGGTCGGCGTTGATCACCCTGAACATTGCGCTGCTGCTGATCGGGCTGGGACTGGCCCGCGCCGTGAACCTGTCATGGAACGAGAGCAAGACGATCTCGATCGAAACTGGCATCCAAAACTCGACTCTTGGCATCACATTGGCAGCGCTGATTACCAGCACGGAAAACGGGCTAAGCCCTCTTGCTCTGCCATCGGCCGTCTATGGTATCTTGATGTATGTCGTCGCCCTGCCATTTATCGCCTGGCTGCGCCGCAGCTGAGAGGAAAAAACATGTCCAATAACACCGCAGATGCCATTGTCGTTGGGGCTGGGCTGGCTGGGCTTGCGGCCGCGGCCGAGCTAGGCGACCGCGGAAAAAAGGTGATCATACTGGATCAGGAACCCGGTCATTTCCTCGGCGGTCAGGCGTTCTGGAGCCTCGGTGGATTGTTCATGGTCGACACGCCGGAACAGCGCCGGATGGGCATCAGGGACAGCCACGAACTGGCCTTGCGTGACTGGCAGGGCAGCGCGCAGTTTGACCGCGAAGAAGACGCTTGGCCCCGCAAATGGGCCGAGGCTTATGTCGAATTCGCCGCCGGTGAAATGCGGCCCTGGCTGCACGATATGGGGCTGCGATGGTTTCCTGTGGTTGGATGGGCCGAACGTGGCGGTTCTTATGCCGATGGACATGGCAATTCGGTACCTCGGTTCCACATCACATGGGGCACCGGCCCTGGTATTCTGGAACATTTCATCCGTCGCGTGCGCGAACATGTCAGCACAGGCCTGATCCAGCTGAAGTTCCGCCACCAAGTCAGCCATATCATTATGCAAAACGGCTGCGCCAAAGGCGTCTCGGGAGAGGTCTTGGCTGAGGACGCAGCCGCGCATGGCGCCAAGACCAACCGGGAAGAGGTCGGGGAATTCGAGGTCTATGCTCCTTCGGTCATCGTCAGTTCGGGCGGTATTGGTGGCAATTTCGAAATGGTGCGCAAGAACTGGCCGCGCGACCGCCTGGGCGAACCACCCAAAGACATGATCGCGGGCGTGCCGTTCCACGTTGACGGTCGGATGATCCCTATCAGCGAAAAGGCCGGTGGGCATGTGATCAACGGCGACCGGATGTGGCATTACACCGAGGGCGTCAAAAACTGGAACCCGATCTGGCCATCGCACGGAATTCGTATCCTGCCCGGCCCAAGCTCTATGTGGTTTGACGCGCGCGGCAATCGTCTGTTGCCCCCTTGTTTGCCGGGGTTCGACACGTTGGGCACGTTGAAAGAGATCCTGAAAACCGGTTATGAATACAGCTGGTTTGTGCTGACCCAAAAGGTGATCAAAAAGGAATTTGCGCTCTCCGGGTCGGAACAGAACCCGGATTTCACCTCGGGCAGCTGGAAAGAGGTTATCCGTCAGCGCATTTTGTCAGGATCGCAAGCCACCGCGCCGGTCGAGGCCTTCAAACAACACGGGGAAGATTTCATCGTTGCCAACACTCTGACCGAACTGGTCAGCGGCATGAACCAACTGGGTGGCGATCTGATCAAAGAGGCGCATTTGCGCGCCCAGATCGAAGCGCGGGACTCACAGGTCGACAACCCTTTTACCAAGGACGCGCAGATGGCGGCGATTCTGGCGGCCCGCAACTATCGGGGTGACAGGTTGATCCGCACCGCCAAACCACACAAGTTCCTTGATCCTGCGAATGGGCCGCTAATCGCGGTCAAACTTCACATGCTGACGCGCAAAACGCTGGGCGGTTTGCAGACCAACCTCGACAGTCAGATGATCGGTGCAAACGGTCAGGTCGTTCCCGGGTTGTTCGCCGCAGGAGAGGTCGCCGGTTTCGGCGGCGGCGGCTATCACGGATACAACGCACTGGAAGGCACATTTCTGGGCGGCTGCATCTTTTCCGGGCGCAACGCAGGACGGTCGCGCGCTGTGGCCTGATTAATGCGTGCGTATGAATTTCAGAACCGGGTCGCCTGCGCTGTCCAGCAGCGCAAGGCTATCGCCCGCCACCGCATAGGACACCACGTTTTGCAGCGCGGCAAAGAACTGATCCTCGACCTGCTCCATCTCGGGTGGGCAGGCCATCAAAGTGGCCGCAATATTGTCTGGAAACGTCAGCGAAGTGCCCGAAATCTCGGCCTGCCCGGTGAACCGGTTGCAACCGCCTGAGCCGCTAAAGGCACCGCCTTGCGCAAACTCAAGCTGCGGGGCGCGTTCGCTGTTCAGCACGGCCCCCTCCACACCAATCGCCGTCCAGCTTGTGTTTTCCAGCCCCGCCGATGTGGGGCCGTCCGTCTTGACCAACAAAATGTCGGCCGTATCCGGCGCACCATTGGTCAGGACCGGATACACCGTGTCGGTCGTAAACAGCAGTTGTGACCCACGATATATTGCCCCCCGCACCGCATAGGTCATCCCGTCACGGATCAGAGCATCATCATAGGTCAGTTCAAACTCGGCAGGCACCCCGCTCAGCACGTAGCGCTGCGCAGCCAGCGTTACCGCTGGCGCATCCGCAAGCGATATATCCTGCAGCTCGATATAAAGCGTCGCGTCTTCAGGTACGGCAATCCGTTCGCGATAGGAGGCGGTACCGGTCACCGAACCAGCCGATACATCGCTGCCAATCAGCGCCACCATAATCGCACCCATTACGATCAACTGACCAAATTTTGGAAAAGGCATAATCCCGTCCTTTCGTCCAAGTTCTAGAGGAAAAGATTGTGTCTGGATCGGCCTTTACAAGACCGTCAGCGCAAAACCGGCGGGTTCGCGCCGGTGTCACAACGGCCAGATGATCGGAATAAGCAACGAAGCAAGCAGCCCTACCGTCAGGTTCAAGGGGATGCCAACCTTCATGAAATCGACAAACCGATATCCCCCCGGACCATAGACCATCATGTTGGTCTGATATCCGATTGGTGTCGCAAAGGATGCAGATGCCGCCAACATCACCGCAACTACCAGCGGCCTTGGGTCTACGCCGACGGCCTGTGCCAACCCGATTGCGATCGGCGTGACCACTACCGCAACGGCGTTGTTGGAGACGAGTTCGGTAAGCACCGAGGTCAAAACATAGATGGCCCAAACGATCAGGAACGGTGGCAGCGCACTTAGCCCAGGTGCGATTGCATCGACGATCAGGGAAACCGCCCCAGACTTATCAAGCGCGGCCCCGATGGCCAGCATCGAGAATATCAGCGCCAGAAGCCGCCCCTCGATAAAGGAAAACGCCTCATCCGCGTCTATGCAGCGGGTGACCAGAACCAGAGCGACCGCAAGAATGGAGAGCAACAGAATTGGCGCCACACCCAATGCAGCCAATACGACGATCCCGATAAGTGCGCCAATCGCCACCGGAGCGTGATTGCGGCGGAACGCACGCGCCGAGGGCTGTGTCACGTCGACCATATCCATATCAGCGGCAAGCTTCTGGATATCGGCAGGCGATCCCTCCAACAGCAGAGTATCCCCGACCCGCACCACGAGGTCGTCTAGTTGACGACCGATATTCTGGTTCCGCCGATGTACCGCCAGAACGTAGACACCATAGCGGCGGCGCAGGCGCATCACGCCCAGCGTTCGCCCAACCATACGGCACCCCGGTGTGATCAGCACTTCGACCGTTTTGGTCTCGACTGCAGAAACCTGATCAACACGCTTTAACTCTTTGTTGCTTTGCAGGCTCAGCAACTCGGTCATCTCGGTCCGCAGGACCACGCGATCCCCAACCTCAAGCGTCACCCCTTTGAGGTTGCGCCGCAAAGACTCGTCCCCGCGGACCACGTCAATCAGGCGTACGCCAGGGCGTTTGAACAGTTGCACCCCTGTCACCTCGCGCCCGATCAGGTTGCTGTCGGGCGGAATGACGGCCTCGGTGAAGAACTTCATCTTAGAGCGATCACTGAGAAGCGAGGCCATGCTGTCGCGTTCCGGCAGCAGGCGCGGCGCAACAAAGCGCAGATAGATCATGCCGTAGATCACTACTGCGATGCCCAAGGGCGTGACTTCGAAAATCGTGAATGCAGCCAGACCCTGAGATCGCGCGACACCATCCACAAGCAGGTTGGTCGAGGTGCCGATCAGTGTCAGCGTCCCCCCCATGATGGCAGCATAGCTGAGCGGGATCAGCAATTTCGAGGCCGGCACGTTCAACGTGCGGGCAATCTGTACAAAAACCGGGATCATCACGACGACCACGGGTGTGTTTGACACCACCGCCGAGGCCAGAACCACAAACCCCATGAGCATGGCAATCGCGATACGCGGGTTAACCTGTGCCTGTTTCTGCGCAGTTGCGGTAAAGGAATCCAATGCCCCGGTTCTGACCAGAGCCCCCATGACGATGAACATCGCCGCAATCGTCCATGGCGCAGGATTGGACAGAACTGCCAACGCGCTTTGATAGGGCAGGATACCGGTCACCAGCATCAGGGCAACGCCCGCGATGGCGACAACCTCGGTCGGGTAAGCCTCGCGCAGGAACATGACAAACATGCCTGCGACAACCAATAGCGCCACGATCGCGCTGCCCGTTTCTGTCAGTTGAAGAAATTGCATTCGTGGTATTCAGTCCGAACCCTGGCCCAGCTTGCGCGCCCGTCGGGCAGTTTCCCGTATTGCGGGCAGCAGGGCAAGCCCAACGTCGCGCTATTGCGGCCCGGCTTGTTGCAAGCGACCCCCAACGCGCACCATTTGCACGGATTTTGCCTGACCATTGCGATCATCGGTTTCCACGAACACACCGCTTAGCGTTGCTTCGCCATTTGCAGGCGTAAACCGCGCCTTGGGCATGCCGGTGATGAACCGGCGCATCGGTTCCAGCTTTTCCATACCAATGACAGAATCGTAATCCCCGCACATCCCGGCATCGGTCAGATAGGCTGTTCCCCCCGGAAGGATCTGAGCATCTGCGGTCGGCACATGCGTATGCGTTCCAACCACGAGGCTGGCGCGCTTGTCACAGTAATGCCCCATCGCCATCTTCTCGGATGTGGCTTCGCAATGCATGTCAACGATGATCGCCTGGGCCTGACCGCCGCGCGGGTGCGACTTCAGAATTGGCTCGATCGCCGAGAACGGATCATCGAAGGGCCGCTTCATAAAGACCTGCCCCAGCACCTGTACAACCAGAACCTTGCGCCCGCCAGGGGCGGTATAGAGACGATGCCCGCGTCCCGGAGCACCCTTAGCAAAGTTAACGGGGCGCACAATGCGCGGTTCGCTCTCAATGAATTGCAACATGTCCTTCTGGTCGAAAGCGTGGTCGCCCAGCGTCAGACAATCCGCCCCTGCATCTAACAGCAGCTTGGCATGATCCCCGGTCAAACCCATTCCGTTCGAGGCATTCTCACCATTGATCACCACGAAATCCAGCCGCCATTCGTCGCGCAGACGTGGCAGATGTTGCTGAACAGCCGCGCGTCCAGCGCGGCCCATAACGTCACCCAGAAAAAGTATCCTCATAGAAACCGTCTAAGTGTGGCAATTCGCAAGTACAAGCCGTTAAGCTGACCCAATGAACGGCAAAACTCTTTATTTAGGAGATTCTTTATGTTTCGGATCGGTCTGACCTTTGGTGTCTGTGCCACCCTTGCTGCCTGCTCGGAAGAGCAAGCGGTCAACTCAAACCCACAGCTGCCAAACCCCTCGGCCATCTATTGCATCGACAGCGGTGGGCGGTATGAAATTCGGGACGGAGAGAATGGTCAGACCGGCGTGTGCATATTGCCTGATGGCACCGAAAAAAATGCCTGGGAATATTTTCGCGCTAAAAACCAGGGCTGATACCTTCGTTAAAAGGTCAACACACGGCTTTCAGTTACTACCATATCAAGCGGCTGATCCGTCGATTCCAGCGACAGCCCGTCTGCTTCTTGCGCATCGAAGGCAAAACCGATGGCCAGAGTCGGGCGTTTCGCGCGCAGCCCTTCCAATGTCCGGTCATAGAACCCGCCCCCATAACCCAGACGCCCCCCATTTGCATCGAATGCCACCAGCGGAACGATTAGAATTTCGGGATCGAAATAGTCATCGACCTCGGGCACTTTGGCGCCAAACGGACCATCCTTCAGCCTACCTTCGGGCGTCCAGCGAGAGAATTTCAACGGCTGCCCGGCCGCCTGAATAACCGGCACACCAACCGGGCCATAAGCGGACGCCTCGGCCATGGCGGGCAGCGGGTCACTCTCGGTCCGGATGGGCATATAACCCGACAGGGGTACTCCGCGGTGCCCGGCCAGAATTTCAGACAGTCGCCCGGCGGCACCGGGCGGATTTGCATCAAACGCAGATTTGCGCCGGGCAAAGGCCGCCTTGCGCGCGGCAGCTTTGATTTCGGTCAGATCGGTCACAATAGCACCACGCTGGCAAGCCCAAGAAAGATAAAGAATCCCATGACATCCGTCGTTGTCGTCACAAAGGTCCCTGACGCCAGCGCCGGGTCAACACCCATCCGGTCCAGCACGACCGGTACTACCGTACCTGCAAAGCCTGCGATCACCATGTTCACGACCAGAGCGGAGCCAATCACGACACCCAGCAACGGCGAGCCGAACCAATACATTCCCACCACGCCCAGAACGGTGGCAAAACACAGCCCGTTCAACATGCCCACCAGCAGTTCCCGTCGGATCACCCGCATTACGTTCGCACCTGTCAGGTCGCGCGTTGCCAGGGCTCGCACTGCGACGGTCAGCGATTGTGTCCCCGCATTGCCCCCCATCGAGGCCACAATCGGCATCAGAATGGCCAATGCCACCAACTGATCAATCGCCGCCTCGAATTGGGAAATCACCAGCGAGGCGCAGATCGAAGTACACAGGTTGACCGCCAACCACGGCAGGCGTCGCCTGCTGGTCGCGGCCACACTGTCGGACAGCGAGCTTTCGTTGCTGACACCGGCTAGGCGCAACATATCCTCTTCGTATTCCTCATCCAGCACCACCATCGCGTCATCAATGGTGATCACACCAACAAGCCGTCCGTCACCATCCACCACTGGGGCCGAGATCAGGTGGTACTGATTGAACGCATAGGCCACGTCCTCTTCATCCTGATCGACGGGAATGGTATAGAACTCTTCTTCGGCAATTTCGTGCAGAGGCACCTCGCGCCGGGTGGCCATGAGTTTGCCCAGTGTTACCTGTGCTGTTGGCTTCAACCGCGGATCAACAAGAACCAAATGGTAGAATTGTTCTGGCAGTCCGTCATTGGCACGCATAAAATCAATGGCCTGCCCAACTGTCCAATGCTCGGGCGCCATGACGACTTCGCGTTGCATAAGCCGTCCGGCCGAGTTTTCCGGGTAGGATAACGCCTGTTCGGCCGCGATCCGTTCGGAATCCTCCAGCGCACCCAGGATGGCTTCTTGCTGCGGCTCTTCAAGGTCTTCCAGCAGATCGACGACATCGTCGCTTTCCATGTCGCGTACGGCATCCGCCAGAACATCGGGACGCAGGACTTCAATAACTTCTTCCCTGACACCTTCGTCCAGTTCAGACAGAATATCGCCGTCGAACTCTTTGTCATACAGACGGATCAACCGGGTGCGGTCATAGGGGTTGATCTGTTCCAGAAGGTCGGCGATGTCGGCAGCGTGCAGCGGGTCCATCAATTCGACCAGCTTATCGCGGTCATCAACATCAACTGCATACAGAATGGATGCTACCGTTCGACGATCCAGTGCATAAGCGTCATCATCAGAAGTCGGCTCACTTACGGGTTCGTTAATACCTGTTGTCATATCTGCCCCCGCTCTGTTCGCCCATTGGCCCCTAAATAGAAGAAGCAGCTACCGGAAAACAATGACAATGCGCCGATTTACCGACAACTTTCCTGCCCCTATGCTGTTTCGCAGTCCCAGACAGGCGGAGATGAATGAGTATGGCGCAAAAAACGCTGCTGAAAGGGCGTGTCCTGAGTTTCACTGGCACCCCGTTCGAGGGCGAACCGACCGAGGCTGTCAAAATCAGCGAAGCGGTTCTGATCGAAAACGGTCGGATTTCCAGCGTATCGGATGCCGACAGTCTGAACAACGCCCACCCCGAGGCAAAAGTCGTGGATCATGGTCAGCACGTGATCCTTGCAGGATTTGTTGATGCGCATGTGCATTATCCGCAGACCGCCATGATCGCCAGTTGGGGCAAACGCCTGATCGACTGGCTGAACACCTATACCTTCCCCGAAGAGATGAAATTCGGCGATGCAGCCTATGCCTCTGAGATTGCCAACCGGTATCTGGACCTGACAGCGGCACATGGCACCACCACGATGTGCAGCTATTGCACCATCCATCCCGAGAGTGTTGATGCCTTTTTCCTTGCGGCCAAACAACGCGGTCAACGGGTGGTTGCGGGCAAAACCTGCATGGACCGTAACGCGCCCGATGGTCTGAGGGATACGGCGCAAACCGCCTATGACCAGTCCCAGGCCTTGCTTGAGAAATGGCACGGGATCGACCGCCTGTCCTATGCGATTACGCCGCGTTTCTCACCCACCTCCACACCCGAACAGCTAGAGGCCATGGGCGCATTATGGGCAGAGCATCCCCATTGCCTGATGCAAACCCATCTCAGCGAACAGACTGATGAAATTGCCTGGGTACGCGAGCTGTTTCCCGACGCCCGCGATTATCTGGACACCTATGAAAAGTTCGGCCTGCTGGGCCCCAACGGCCTGTATGGCCACGTCATCCACCTTGAGGCACGTGAGCGCGACCGACTGCGTGAGGTCGACGCTGCGTTGATCCATTGTCCGACCTCAAACACCTTTATCGGGTCAGGACTGTTCGACATGGCAGGGTTGATGCGCGACGGACACCGGGTTGGTCTGGCAACGGATACTGGTGGCGGTTCAAGTTTCTCGATGCTGCGCACGATGGCATCGGCCTATGAGATCGGACAACTGCGCGGAACGCCGCTGCACGCCGCGCAACTGCTGTGGCTGGGCACCGTAGGGTCGGCCCGAACGCTGAGGCTGGATGACAGCATCGGCAATATCGCCCCGGGAATGGAGGCCGACCTGATCGTGCTCGATCTCGCCTCAACCCCGGCCATCGCGCAACGCGAGGCCTGCGCCGATGATTTGTGGGAGGCCATCTTTCCCACCATCATGATGGGCGATGACAGGGCGATTGCCGAGGTTTGGATCGCAGGTCAACCTGTCAGGACCTAGGATTGCAAGGCAAGGGCCAATCGGTTCTGCCGTTCAATCACCCGGGGCAGATCCAGCGTTGCGATCTGCCCGTCCCGCACGATCTGACGGCCTTCGACAAACAGGTGCTTTACCCTCGTCGGACCGGCAAGCAACAGGGCTGCCGGATCCCAACTGCCCGCGCTTTCGATGCCGCGCGTATCCCAAATGGCTATATCGGCACGCTTACCGATAGCCAGACGGCCGCAATCAGGTCGGTTCAAGACATCCGCCCCACCCCGCGTGGCAATTTCAAGCGCCTCGCGAGAGGACATGGCATCGGCACCGCTTGCGACTCGCTGCAACAACATAGCCTGCCGCGCCTCGAGGATCAGATTGCCGCTGTCATTGCTGGCCGACCCATCGACGCCAAGACCCACAGGCACGCCACTATCTCGCATCGACCTTACCGGTGCTATCCCCGAGCCCAACCGGCAGTTCGAACAGGGACAGTGGGCCACGCCAGTCCGGGACCGGGCAAACAGATCAATCTCTGCCCCGTCCAGTTTCACGCAATGGGCGTGCCAAACATCTGATCCGGTCCATCCCAAATCCTCGGCATATTGACCAGGACGGCACCCGAATTGTTCCTGAGAATAGGCGATATCCTCGTCATTTTCGGCCAGATGGGTGTGGAGCATTACGCCTTTGTCACGGGCCAGATTGGCCGTGTCTCGCATCAAGTCGCGACTGACAGAGAACGGCGAGCAAGGTGCCAGCCCGACCCGACACATTGCACCCTCTGACGGGTCATGAAAGGCGTCGACCACACGCATCATGTCTTCGAGAATAGCTGCTTCGGCTTCGACCAGAGCATCCGGTGGCAGGCCGCCATCGCTTTCGCCAATACTCATCGCACCGCGCGTTGGGTGGAACCGCAGGCCGACCTCAGCCGCCGCAGCAATGGTGTCATCCAGACGCGCGCCGTTGGGGTATAGATACAGGTGATCAGAACTGAGCGTACATCCCGACAGAGCCAGCTCGGCTAAACCGATCTGGGCGGATACGAACATCTCTTCGGGGCCAAATCGCGACCAGATCGGATAGAGCGTTTTCAGCCATCCGAACAAAAGCGCATCCTGCCCGCCAGGCACGGCGCGGGTCAGGGTCTGGTACAGATGGTGGTGCGTGTTCACGAGGCCGGGCGTAACCACACATCCGCTTGCATTATGGATCTCTGCGGTTGCCTGCAACCCGTGGCCGATCTGTTCGATCTGTCCATCTCGGATCAGAATATCCGCGCCCGAAAGCTCTCGGCGCTGGTCATCCATGGTCAGGATCGTGTCTGCATTTTTGATGAGGATACCAGTCATCTTGCTCTCCTTGCATCGCCCGTTTCATGCATGGAGTGCAAAAGCTGGCGGAAAACGGGCACAAGAACCAGCCGGCTCAAGGTTAATCCGCTCGCCGGGTCGCCGCAACAATTTTCAGAAGTTGCGCAGAATTTCCAGCGCAGCTGCGTGAATATCCGGGTTTGCCGCCGCCAGAGCCCGACCGCCATTATGGGCGGGGCCGCCTTGCCAGTCTGTGACGATACCGCCAGCCGCATGAATCACGGCGATTGGAGCCTGAATGTCATAGGCGTTCAGACCTGCTTCGATCACCAAATCCACCTGACCCGCTGCAAGCAGAGCATAAGCATAGCAATCCATTCCATAGCGGGTCAGGCGTACGTGCTGTGACACAGCCTCAAACCCGGCACGATCTTCCGACGCGCCGACCTCGGGGAAGGTCGTGAACAGAATCGCCTGGTCCAGAGAAGGTGTTGAACGGGTCTTCAGGGACATATCGCCCGTAGGACCATGGCTTCGCGCGATATCCGCCGAGCCGATGAAGCGTTCCCCGATATACGGCTGGTCGATGATCCCCATGGTTGGCCCGTCCTGCGTGCTAAGCGCAATCAGAACCCCCCATGTCGGTGTCCCGCTGATAAACCCTCGGGTGCCGTCGATCGGATCCAGAACCCAGGTGCGGCCACTTTGCCCCTCGTGCTGCCCATATTCCTCGCCAAATATTCCATCTTGGGGCCGATGTCGGGCTAAAACCGCGCGCATGGCTTTTTCGGCTGCGCGGTCGGCGACAGTGACCGGATCAAATCCCTGATCCAGCTTATTTGAAGTCTCAAGATTAGACTGCCTGAAAAAAGGAAGAATGGCCGAACGCGCTGCGTCGGCCATTTCTTCAGCTACTTCAAGATCACTCAGCGACACCTTATCCATACGCTACCCGTGCGTTCCGTCAGGATCAGAGTCAACCCGCGAAATCAGGCAACATCACTCAGAACGCGCGCAAGCTCGAACAAGCGGCGACGCTGGTTTTCCGGTATGGCATAGTAAGAGCGGACGAGATCCAGGGCTTCTTTGTCGCCCATAAGGTCTGCAGGAACCGATTTCTTATCCGAGCTTCCTTTCTCGACCTCTTCCAGGCCTTCAAAGAAGAAACTGACCGGAACATCCAATGCCTCGGCAATGTCCCAAAGACGAGACGCGCTGATTCGATTGGCACCGGTTTCATATTTCTGGATTTGCTGAAACTTGATACCAACTTGCTGTGCCAACTGCTGTTGGGTCATGCCAATCAGCCAGCGGCGATGCCTGACGCGTTTGCCCACATGGACATCGACGTGATGGGTCATTGGTACTATCCTCCCTTACACACACAACTGAGACGGGTGCGCAACATGCTTTGTTACCGCAACATTAGCGAGCCCGACTTAACCACTCCCTAATTTGGAACATGCCCCCCAAATCAGCACCATAGCGCACTATTACGTTTTTTGGCGCTTTTTTCAAGAAGGTTGAATCTGATTCCACAAACAATGGTTTATAGTTGTGTTGTGAATACCGCGCACACGTTGATTCCGATCTGGAAACAACCACCTGATCAACACCGGATTAACGGGGTCTTCAGCAGGGTAACAGATTGACAAGACCACGACAGCACTGACCTATGCCCGAAAAGACGGAGCCAAATCATGCTGGCGTTTCATATCCAGACCAACGGGGCCAAGGCCCAGCTTTGCAATATTGACCTGCCAGAACCCGGCGACAGCCAGGTCTGCATTCAAATCAAAGCCTGCGGTTTGAATTTTGCGGATCTCCTTATGCAGAAGGGGACGTATCAGGACACCCCGGTGGCGCCCTTTTCCTTGGGCATGGAAGTCGCAGGGATTGTTCGCGAAATTGGAAACAATGTACGCCACCTGAACCCGGGTGACCGTGTCGCTGTCTATTCCGGCCAGGGTGGCCTCGCTGAATTCGGAGTGTTCGACGCCGATCGTGCAATCGCAATCCCTGACTCTATGAGCTTTGAAGACGCCGCCGCAATTCAGATCACATATGGCACCAGTCATATTGCCTTGGATCATCGTGCGCGGCTCAGGCCCGGCGAAACCCTTTTGGTGACCGGTGCGGCAGGTGGCGTCGGCCTGACGGCGGTAGAGATCGGCAAGCTTATGGGCGCCACGGTTATTGCGCAGGCGCGCGGCAGTGAGAAACTCAAGGTGGCACAGAGGGCCGGGGCCGATCATCTGATCGACGCATCCGAAGATCTGCGCGCCCGTGTCCAGGCATTAGGAGGCGCGGATGTCGTATATGACGCGATCGGCGGCGATGTGTTTAAAGCCGCCTTTCGCGCGACCAACCCCGAAGGTCGCATCCTGCCCATTGGCTTTGCGGGCGGTGAGGTGCCGCAAATTCCGGCCAACCACCTACTGGTCAAGAACCTGACAGTCATCGGGCTCTACATCGGCGGCTACTTGAAGTTTCGACCTCAGATTGTGACGGACAGCTTTGAAACGCTGTTTCGCTGGCATAGCGAGGGCCGCATCAAACCGCATATCAGCCATGTCCTGCCCCTGTCCGAAGCCGAACGCGGACTGGCCATGCTGCGCGACAGGACGGCCACCGGGAAAGTTGTCATAACCCCTTAAGGGATGATCAACCGACAACGGCTTTGAGCGGCACCCCCCCAAGCAAACGAAAGTTCTGGCGCACCAGCGTCGCCAACGCCTCAACCACGGCCCCGCGGCCAGTTTCGCCGCCATACAGATTTATCATATGCGCAGGAAGCTCGGGCAGGACGCCACCCGAATCGATCTGGGCAAGATGTGCGGCCTCTGTCCCTTCGAGCATGGCATGAACCGCCAAATCGGCGCTGACCGTTGCCTCGATAGTACGGTCGTTTTCGGTTTCCACCGAAAGCTCCCAGGGAATTCCAGCCGCATCCAGCGCAGCAATGACCTGCGGCCTGAACAGACACCGACGCCCAAGCGCTAGCGGAATGGGGCGTTTTCGCCAGGCAGACCCGCCCGGCGCACCAATCCAGCGCAAAGGAAGCTCGGCAATCGTCTCGGCCCCCTGCCCCACTGTCGCCTCGGTCGTTAGGATCAAATCGCAGTCTCCGCGCTTAAACATATCCTTCAGTTGCAGCGAATAGGAGGAGATAAGCTGCACACGGACGCGTGGGAAATCCGCGTTGAATCGCTGCAGCACCCGGGGAATCGCCGGATAGACGATATCATGCGGCACACCAAGAACGACCTCGCCCTCATAGGCCTGATCCGTCAGCTTGGACATCACCTCGTCATTCAACGAGATCATGCGTCTGGCATAGGCCAAAAGCTGTTCTCCCGACGCTGTCAGCGCGATGGTTCTGCCACTTCGGTCCAGCAGCTCCAGACCTAAAAGCTCCTCCAACCGCTTTAGCTGCATCGATACGGCAGATTGTGTCAGGTGCAGGAAACCGGCTGCCCGCGTCACGCCACCCTGATCGGCAACTGCCACAAAGGAGCGGAGAGTGGTGATGTCCAGATTTCGCATCTTCACGATTCCTTATGGATGTGTTCAATAATATTCATTTTCAAAATGTGTCACAGCCCTCCATATAAATCAAGGAAGTTGATGCAATAGGCACAACACATCAGCAAAACCGAAAGGACAAGGCTATGACGCAAATCACAGCTTCAACATATTGCAAGCCACGGCAGCGCTTTAAGCTCACTTCTGTTCTGGATGCGCTATCGCTACGGCGCCAACGCTGTCAGCTCGCCAGATTGGACGACCGCGCCCTTCTCGATATCGGCATTACCCGTGAAGAAGCCGAAGCCGAAGCAAAACGCCGCATATGGGATGCTCCGGAATTCTGGCAAAAATGAACCTAATCCACTACTTTTACCACTGAATGGCGGCTGACACCTCGAAGCCGCCATTTTTGTTGCGTGTTTTAGCCTGTTTCCCACGTTAAACCCTTGAAACACAGCCCGCACTTGACGATATTTGCGAGGAGCGCGGCCTGACATCGGGACGCAAAAAGAATATGTGGAGGGAGACCTTTTAATGGCACAATTTGACACGATCCGGACGGCGACCGGTACGCGCGCTGCCCAGATTGACGAGGGCCTGCGCGCCCATATGAACAAAGTCTACGGCACAATGTCCGTGGGCATGCTGATTACGGCACTCGCGGCCTGGGCTATTGCTGGTCTTGCCGTGACCTCAGATCCAAGCAACGCAGTTGCTCAGATCGGCGCTGATCGTTATCTGACCAGCCTGGGCGGCACCCTGTTCCTGTCGCCGCTGAAATGGATAGTGATGTTCTCACCGCTGGCATTCCTGATCTTTGGCTGGGGCGCGCTGATGCGGCGCGGGTCGGCTGCGGCGGTGCAACTGGGTTTCTTCGTATTCGCGGCCGTTATGGGCGTTTCGATGAGCTCGGTGTTCATGATCTACACTCCTTACTCGATCGCGCAGACGTTCATTGTGACCTCGATTGCCTTTGCTGGTCTGAGCCTGTTTGGCTACACCACCAAGCGCAATCTAAGCGGCATGGGCACATTCCTGATTATGGGTGTGATCGGCCTGCTGGTGGCGATGGTCATAAATATGTTCCTGCAATCGCCTGCGATGATGTTCGCGATCTCGGCAATCGGAGTGATTATCTTTGCTGGCCTGACGGCGTTCTACACACAGGACATCAAAAACACCTACGTTGCGCATGCAACACATGGTGACCAGGAATGGCTGAACAAAGCGGCTATAGACGGCGCGCTGAGCCTCTATATCTCGTTCCTGAACATGTTCCAGTTCTTGCTGATGTTCATGGGGCAACAAGAGTAGCACACCGCATTACAGCAGCAAATAAACAGGGCGGGTCCGAAACGACCCGCCCTTTTCTTTTGCGGCCTGCAGCAGGTCGCCCTGCGGTCAGCTCCTCGCCACGTGCTCCCAAAAAGAAAGGCCCCGTCCTGATGACGAGGCCTTGGAATTGAAAGCGAACGGAACTTTAGCTGCAGTTCAACTGAACAGCAAATCCGGAACTGCGCTTTTCTGAACCTTTGCGATAAACGTCGCCGACAGGCAAGCAGCCAGTGAATTGTTCGGCGCCAGTACCAAAGTTTGCACCAATCGTATTCGGAACCCTGGTGCGGCTATTTTCGGTACGAACGACGCCGAAAAGCGTTCCGTTCACTTCAACAGTGCTCAGGAACAGGTTTGTATCTGAGCCAGAAACGACTACTGCGCTGGTATCGCTGCGCGCGCCATTTTCTATTGCAACACGTGCAATTTTACCCGGATCGGTCTCGTCCGTTGAAACTCGGACCGGGGGCAGCTCTGCCAACTCTGCCGGAACATTGGTGGACTCTGGAACAAACGCCGCCGCACCCGGCACTTCGCTGATGCTCCGCGGCTCACCATCAATGCCCGTAAAGCCAACACCCTCGCGGTTATAGGGGTCTTCACAGGCTGCGAGAGCCAGAATAGTTGCTGTGGATAACAAGATTTTTTTCATGACGGCCAACATTTTGGAACGGTTAGCTCAAGCGTAGTTGCAATACATTCCAAAAAGCAACCCAGCGGGCAAACGAATGCCTCGGCTGCTGATGCTTAGCTGCAACGGCCTCCAAGCGCGCTCCGGCTGCCTTGAGCCGATAGATTCAGGTATGAAACATCGTCGCGCAAACGAAAAAGGCCCTGTCGAAACAGGACCCTTGTCATTCTGTCCAAGCAGGACGGCAGATTACTTGATCTTGCCTTCCTTGTACTCGACATGCTTCCGAACGACCGGGTCGTATTTACGAACGGTCATTTTCTCGGTCATGGTGCGCGCGTTCTTTTTGGTCACATAGAAGTGGCCCGTGCCCGCGGTCGAGTTCAGACGGATCTTGATTGTCGTCGGCTTCGCCATGGTTATCTCCTGCGTCCGAAAAGGCAGGGGCCTTTCGGTTGAATTCCTATGAGCGTGCGCTTTTACCCGGTCATGCAGCCGAGTCAACCTGAATTCGGGTAGATCGGCGCAGATTTCATCAAAACACAAGATCGTCCCTGCCCCCAGCTTATCGCAGACCTTTACGCGGCCATTTCGGCCACAAGGGATGCCAGCTCAGCAGCCACAGCAAGACCTGTATCAAAGGATGACTCCAGCCGTGACCCACCTGTGGAACAACGCGATTCGTCTTAGCAATATTAACGCGCGGAGGGCCTGTAAGCCGGATCTTGTTCCAGGGTTGCCCCCTTCGATGACCATTCCTCTAGGCCGTGCATTGCTGCACGGCTCAAGCTGCCAACCCGGTCCCTCTCGGCCAAGACGCACTTAGCGGCGGTATCGGCGGACGCCGACCTGCCCGCGTGGGGACCCTATTTGGCATTGCTCCCGGTGGGGCTTGCCGTGCCACCCCTGTTGCCAGGGGCGCGGTGGGCTCTTACCCCACCGTTTCACCCTTACCATGCACGCATGGCGGTCTGATTTCTGTGGCGCTTTCCGTCGGGTTGCCCCGCCCGGGCGTTACCCGGCACCGTTGTCTTGTGGAGTCCGGACTTTCCTCTCGGGCTTACGCCCCAGCAGCCATCCGGCCCTCCGCGCGGAGACGTGGGTATGCGCAGTGTCAGGCCGCGTCAAGGGCCGATAGGGCGTTAAGGGGCAGCCCCTTCTTGGCCTGCGGTCAATTCAGCCCCGAGATATTTTTGGTCAGATGAAAAGCCGATCAGGTCCAGAGCGCCGCATGGCCGAGCGAGGTGAAATCCGCAGGTTCCAACGGGCCTTTGGCCCAAGGGCGGTATCTGAGACGCACGGTGGCAAGCAGCGTGTCGTCGTCCGTTTCGGGCGAAAAGCCCATCTGTTGCGCCAACGCACGGAACAGCGGCATCGAGGCCTCTTGCGGGCCATCATCCTGGCCACGTTGGCCAGCAAGATTGAGATGTTCGAGCCGTTGCCAGGGAAAGCGAGGGCCGGGGTCGACCTTGCGCCCCGGAGCCATGTCGGAATGGCCGATAACCCCGTCCGGTGCAATCGCCCATCGGGCCATGATACGGGCCAGAAGCCACTCAAGCGTGGTCATCTGAGGTTCGGGAAAAGGATGGGTGCCAAGATTGTCCAGTTCTATCCCAATCGAACGCGAATTGATATCGGTTCGCCCGCGCCACTCTCCTGCCCCGGCGTGCCAGGCCCGGTCCTCTTCGCGCACCATTTGCCAAAGCGTGCCATCGGAACCGATCAGGTAATGCGCAGAGACTTCGAAGGCCGGGTCACACAAGCGATCCAGCGCAGCCTGTGCACTGTCCATTGCGGTGTAGTGCAAAACGATCAATGACGGCGTCAGCCCATCCCGGCGATCTCCGAAATTGGGGGATGGGTGCCAGATGGGCTTTGGATCAGTTGTTGACGGCACTGCGGAACGGGCTGGGATCCCAGCCGCAAGCATATCCGTCGCCATCAGGGTCCAGCCCCTTGCGGTCCTTCTGGGGACCGCCATTTGACAGGAACTCGATCTGCGCCTGGTCCGCCGATTGGAATTTCGCGCAATTCCGCTGTGCCTTGGCCTGCAGGTTGAACCCTGCACGGCTGTAAAGCTGGGCACCGACCGGATTGGATGTGCTCAGCGCGTATTGGACGATGTTTGGCTGACCATCCGCTCCGCGTTGCGGAACCGCGGTTGGGGCGACAACCTCATAGGTTTGGCTGTTCTGTTCGATTCGAGCAGCATCGGTTTCGATACTGCGACGTTCAGAAACCGCAGCAAAATCCTGTTCGTCAGAGATGCCGCTGTTGCTCGCAGTCGGCACCGATGCTGAAGCGGCGGCCGCCTGCGTCGAGGTGCTTGCAAGCGCTGCAGCAGTGGCCGTGGCCAGGTCAGCGCCATCCACGCCGGATGTTGGCGAGCCCAAGGGTTGCTGCGAGACCTCATAGGGTTCCGGCAGAGGGCTTCCAGTGCCGCCCTGCCCTGCCAGCTCAGCTTCTCTTTGCGCCTGATAAGTCGGGGTGTTGAATCCTGTACCCTGAACCGGGGCCACCGTGTTACAGGCGGCCATCAACCCGATTGCGGGGATCAGAATCGAAAAGCGCATCCAGCTGCTCCGTTCTACGTTGTCTTGTTGATCAGAGGATTACCACCATTTCCCCGGCTTGGCCACAAAGCCCGCAGCGCTTTCCAGCGCATAGGCCGTGTTCAGCAAATCGCCTTCGTCCCATGGACGGCCAATCAGCTGCAGACCAAGCGGCAAACCCTGAGAATCAAGACCTGCAGGAACCGAAATGCCCGGCAATCCAGCAAGGTTGACCGTCACGGTAAAGACGTCGTTCAGATACATCTGAACCGGATCCGCCTCGGTCATTTCACCCAGACCGAACGACGCCGACGGCGTGGCCGGGGTCAGGATGGCGTCAACACCGGCGGCGAAAACGTCCTCGAAATCTTTCTTGATCAACGTGCGGACCTTGCGGGCGCGGTTGTAATAGGCGTCATAGAAACCCGCCGACAGAACATATGTCCCGACCATCACCCGGCGCTGCACCTCGTGCCCGAAGCCTTCGGCGCGGGTTTTCTCGTACATCTCGGTGATGCCGTCGCCCTGCCCCAACTGCGCGCGGCGGCCATAGCGGACACCATCATAACGCGCCAGGTTCGAGGACGCTTCGGCAGGCGCAATCACGTAATAGGCGGGCAGCGCGTATTTGGTATGCGGCAGCGAGATGTCGACGATCTCGGCCCCCGCGTCCTTCAGCATCGCCGCGCCATCTGCCCAGAGCTTTTCGATCTCGGCGGGCATGCCGTCCATTCGGTATTCCTTGGGGATACCGATCTTCTTGCCCTTGATGTCGCCGGTCAGCATGGCCTCGAAATTCGGGACGGCCAACTCGGCGCTGGTGGAATCCTTGGGGTCATGACCGCACATGGTTTCCAGCATGATCGCCGCGTCGCGGACATTCTTGGTCATCGGCCCGGCCTGATCCAGCGAGGATGCAAAGGCCACGATGCCCCAGCGCGAACACCGGCCATAGGTTGGCTTGATGCCGGTAATGCCGACAAAGGCCGCAGGCTGACGGATCGAGCCGCCAGTATCGGTGCCAGTGGCGGCCAGACACAGATCAGCCGACACGGCCGAAGCCGATCCGCCGGAGGACCCGCCCGGTGTCAGCTGTGCGTCGTCATTGCCACGGCGCCACGGGCTGACCGCATTGCCATAGATCGAAGTTTCGTTGCTGCTGCCCATTGCAAACTCGTCCATGTTCAGCTTGCCCAGCATCACGGCCCCCGCGTCGGCCAGTTGCTGCGAAACGGTAGATTCGTATTCAGGTTTGAAGCCTTCGAGAATCTTTGAGGCTGCCTGCGAGGGCACGCCCTTGGTGCAGAATAGGTCCTTGATGCCGATCGGCAGACCACACATCGACGGCGCATCACCCGCTTTGATGCGCGCGTCCGCTGCCTTGGCACGTTCTATCGCGATCTCGGGGGTTTTATGAACAAAAGCGTTCAGCGCATCTGCTGCATCAATGGCGGTCAAGCAGGCTTCGGTCAGCTCGACCGAGGTGACATCACCGGCACGCAGCGCGTCGCGGGCTTCGGCCAGGCCCAGTTTGTTCAGATCACTCATGTCTTACTCCACCACTTTGGGGACTGCGAAAAAACCTTCGCGTGCGTCGGGGGCATTGGCCAGAACCTTGTCCTGCTGGTTGCCGTCGGTGACCATATCCTCGCGGCGCTTCAGGCGCATCGGTTCGACCGAAACCATCGGCTCGACACCGTCGACATCCACTTCATTCAACTGTTCGATGAACCCAAGAATGGTGTTGAACTCGGATGCCAGCGCAGGCAGCGCGTCATCCTCGACCTTGATCCGGGCCAGTTTGGCCACCTTTGCGGCGGTGCTTTGGTCAATCGACATCGGAAAACCTCATATGCGTCAGGGGGCATTTACCTGTCTGATGCCTCGGTCGCAAGGGTAGCAGGCGGTTGTTCTGCCCCTTCTATGCAAGGAGGTGGCTTAGCCATACAAAATTGCATAGCGCCTATGCACAAAAGTAAACCAATTAGTTCAGAATTCGCCTTGAAAAAGTGAACTGCGCCGTTCACTTCTTACAGCATGGCACAGCCACTAACTGGAGTAAGATGATGAAAACGCTCATGACCGCATTTGTGTTGGCCACTACTGTTCTTGCTACGCAAGCTCAGGCATTCGGACCCACCATGGGTTCGCTAACCCGCGACCTGTCTTTCCCCGATCAGGTTTCCGAACCAGTTACACAGGACAAAACGAAGCTGGGTAACTGACGCCACAACTTCGTCCGGGTCGGATCCCCCTCTCCGACCCGGAATTTCGCATTTGACTGCTGCGTTTGATTTGCCGACTCGCTACGATGCGTCCGAACACACCGCCGGATTTCCGGCAAGGCCACGGAGCATAGAATGAGCGCGCGAAAACAGGCAGTCCTGGACGCAATCGACGCAGCCAACACCCAAGATCCAACCTTAGAGAACGGCCAACCCGCAGCGTTGCTTTACGGACAACGCATGAGCGCTGAACTGGCCAGGCTTTTTCCCGATGCATCGAACTCGCTTGAGATCGCCGCACGCGGGCAACATGTTGAACGCTGGAAGCTGGCCCGAAGTGAATATCCCGAAGGGCGCGCAGGGTATCTGGCTTGGCGCAAGGCGCAGGGCGAACACCATGCGCAAACCGTCATGACCTTGATGAAGCAGTGCGGATTTGAAGAAAACGAAATCCAAGACGCCGGACGCATGGTGCGCAAGCAGGGTATCAAACGTGACAACGAGGTACAGGCGCTGGAAGATGTGGCCTGTTTTGTGTTCCTCAAATGGTATTTCGCTCCCTTCGCCGCAAAGCACTCGCAGGAAAAAATCCTCAGCATTGTCGAGAAAACCGCGCGTAAGATGTCATCCGATGCACGCACCAGGGTTCTGGCCGAATTTGACCTGCCGACAGAACTGGCTGCTGCGTTTCAGGCCTGAGACGCACGGCTTAGGTGCCTGCGGTAGACCTCGATCATCCAGCCCAACATCGTGGCGTTCAGGATGTGCCACAGAAAATGCGTGCCAGTCGGGAACTGCGTGCAAATCGGTGCGTCCAAAGCGCGAAAGGTAATTGACACGATCAGGATCACTGCGCCGGTCGCCAGCCCGCGGGCGGTATCAGGCAGGCATTTCGACAACAGGACGGCGTAAATCAGGATCAATAGCGGCACCGGAGCATAGGCGGCCGATCCGCCCAGACCCGGAATCAGTTGGAACACCGGAATCGTCAAAGCGGCATATGGCACAAACAGGGCCGCGCCGATCCCCGCGTAAAGCGGCCGCAACTGCCAGACGTCGCGATTCATTGCAAAAATATAGGTCAGGATAAAAAGCAGGATGGGTGCTGTATCCGCCAACGCGGACCAGACCTGTGCATGGGTGTGAAACAAATAACTGCCAATTCCGATGCCGACCAGGATAACCACAAGCATTTTTGCCAATGGCATCCCCGGCCCGCGCACCCGCCGCCACATAATGAAAGCCGCAATCAAAAAGGCGGCATTCGTAACCGCATTTATCGGCTCTGCCCAATAGGCAGGCGATAAACGCTCGCAATAACTGTCAATTTCCCGAAACCAATCCATGAAATTTTACATACCCGATGCTAGTCTGCAGCCAACAGTTCATTTGGGAGTGCTTTTCATGAATATCATCTGGCTTGGGCATGGCAGCTTTCGCATTGAAACAGCAGGACAGGTTCTTCTGATCGACCCTTGGCTGACCGGCAACCCCGTTTTGCCTGAAGATCAGCATGACGCTGCTTTGGAAGACGCGACACATATCCTGCTGACACACACGCATTTCGATCATGTTGTTGACGTTGTCTCATTGGCCAAACATCTGAACGTCCCCGTGGTCGGTCAGTATGACCTAATGGGGTACTGGAGCGAAGCCGAGGGTCTGGAAACAGTCGGCTTCAACAAAGGCGGCACGGTCAACCTGAACGGTGTTATGGTCTCGATGGTACCCGCCTCGCACAGCTCGACATTTTCGACCCCAGACGGGCTGCGAACCGGCGGCAGCGAGGTCGGTTTCATGATCTCATCCGAGGGGCACATGCTCTATGTTTCGGGCGACACCGATATCATGGCCGATATGGACTGGATGGGGGATTACTATAATCCCGATATTGGTATCCTGTCCGCAGGGGGCCACTTTACCATGGACATGAGAGGCGCCGCCTATGCTGCAAAGCGCTATTTCAATTTCAAAACCGTGATTCCCTGCCATTACAAGACCTTCCCGATTCTGGAACAATCCGCGCAGGTGCTGGCGGACGGTTTGCCGGGTGTCGAGGTGATCGAACCGCAGCTGATGCAAGCCATCAAGCTGTAGCCGCTTGATGAGTAACGCGGTAACACCCTCTCCAGAACTGGTCGCTGTCATACGGCGCTGGAATGATGCGGTTCGCCTCAAGGATCGCGCCGCGCTGATGAACCTGCTCTCGTCATCTGAACATCTGCGGTATCAGGGGTCGGCAGATGGCGAAAGCTGGTCCGGACAGGTGTTCCGCCAGGGCTTTGCCGACCACACCCGCGAAATTCCGGATTTCAGCTGGGACGAACATTCGCTCGAGGCGTTTGAATGCGGTGACATAGGATGGGCCCATTGCGAAGCAACACTTGCATTCACATCAAACGGCAAAGCCACACTCCATAGGTTCACCTTTGTATTGCATCTGGAAAACGGTGTCTGGAAGATGATCCAGATGCATGTCTCCAACCCGACTTCGAACATGGAGAAAATCGGGATCGAGCATGAAGCGCTGAACGCATTGATCGCGGCAGCTCGGCAGGAATTCACTCAGGATCAACAAGAGGGCGCGGCATCGGTCATGTTTACTGATATCGCGGGTTCTTCTGAAATTACGCGTAAGGTCGGAGATCACAAATGGACCGCGCTCATATCCAGCCATTTCGATCTGGCTGAAAATCTGATTCACACCCATGGCGGCCGACTGGTCAAATCACTTGGAGATGGCACGATGTCGATCTTCTCCTCTGTCCACGACGCGATCCAAGCGGCGACCGAATTCCAGAGGGAAAATGCGGCCCTACAGTCGGATATACCCTTGGGTCTTCGGGTTGGCATTCATACCGGCGATGTCATTCAGCGGGACGAGGATTTCTTTGGATCAGTGGTCAATAAGGCCGCACGGGTGACTGGCCTTTGTGGCGCAAATGAAATTCTTGTCACCGACGTTACCCGATTGCTGCTGGGCGCGACCGCCGGGCTGCAGTTCAGCGCTCCGATTTCGGCTCAACTAAAGGGGTTCGGTGGTCCACAGACGGTCTATCGCGTGGACTGGGCCAAACCCTAGCACCGCAGGCCGGTGGTCCCAACCCAGATTATTTACTGGCCCTCTTTTTGGTGAAGAATTCGCGCAGCAGGGCTTCGCAATCCTTGGCGGCAATACCGTCAAACACTTCGGGTTTATGGTGCGACTGTGGATGGGAAAACACACGCGCCCCGTGAGCTACCCCACCCGATTTGGGATCAGAGGCCCCGTAATAGATCCGCCGAACACGAGCGGCGGCCAAAGCCGCGGCGCACATCGCGCAGGGTTCCAGTGTGACATAGATGTCGTGGTCAATCAGGCGTTCCGATCCGGTCGCAGCACAGGCGACGCGCAGGGCCAGAATCTCGGCATGTGCGGTTGGGTCGTTCAACTCGCGTGTCTGATTGCCTGCCACGGCGACAACCCGGTCGCCCAGCACGATAGCAGCCCCTACCGGAACTTCGCCGCGTTCACCGGCTTCGCGCGCCTGCTCAAGCGCGATATCCATGTACGATCTGAACTCCATGCCTCTGACTGCATCAGAAACCTGCCTTTCGCAAGGCGGCGGGATGCGCTATGGGCTGCAAATGACTAATACCCCTCCTCCAGGCGACCGGATCGCCAAAGTCCTTGCCCGCGCTGGCGTCGCCTCGCGCCGGGAAGCGGAACGCATGATCGAAGCAGGTCGTGTGGTTGTGAACGGCAAGACCATCGACAGCCCCGCGCTGAACGTTACCGCCAAAGACAAGATCACCGTCGACGGCAAGCCGGTGTCCGAGCCGGAACCGTCACGTCTTTGGCTGTACCACAAGCCACCCGGTCTGGTTACGACGACGAAGGACGAAAAAGGCCGCGCGACGATCTTCGACAAGTTGCCCGAGGACATGCCCCGCGTCATGAGCGTCGGGCGGCTTGACCTGAACTCGGAAGGGTTGCTGTTGCTGACAAATGATGGCGGCATCAAGCGCAAGCTGGAACTGCCTGCCACCGGATGGCTGCGCAGATACCGCGTCCGTGTAAACGGGCGTCCAAAAGACGAGGATTTCGCGCCGCTCCGAAAGGGGCTGGTGATCGAGGGTGAACGGTTCCAACCGATGGAAGTAACACTCGATCGGCAACAGGGTGCAAACGCCTGGCTGACCATTGGCCTGCGCGAAGGTAAAAACCGCGAAATCCGCCGCGCGATCGAGGATATCGGCTTTGCCGTGAACCGGTTGCTGCGCGTCTCGTACGGCCCGTTTCAGTTGGGCAAACTGAAACCCGGAGAGGTCGAGGAAATTCGCCGCCGGGTCATGCGTGATCAGCTTGGTCTTGAGGCTGAGCCCGAGGCTCCGGCCAAACGCCCTGCACGGCCACAGCGCAAACGGCCTCCGATCGGCAAGAAATCTCGCAAATGATAAGGGTTAGGTAACCTTCCCCCTAGCGCCGGGGCCGCGCATCCCCTAAGTTTTCCGCAAAGAGAAACTCAGGGAGCATCATGTCCGGGTCCGGAGTACAAAAACTGGCTTACGTGGCCTTATTGGTTCTGTTGTTCGGCGTCTGCACCGGATTACTGGGAGGGCTGTAAGCACATGGCCAAACGCTTTGGCGGCAAATACAGCCCAAACGACTCAGATTCGTCGACAGATCAACCGGCGCGCGGTCAGTTTGATGGCGCGCGCGTAGAACCAGCTGGAGCACGGGCTAATATCCTGTTTATCCCGGCTGTTCCATTGGTGTTTCTGTCGCTGAACGACGGTGCAATCGGGATGACCATTGGCCTGATTGCCGCTGGTTTGCTGACCGGGGCGGCCTTTCTGCTGCGCGAAGGGTTGCGGGCCGAAGCGGCCTATAACGCGCGGCGCACAGCCCGGCGCCCGGCAATTCCCCGCAAGATATTTTCCAGCGTTCTGACCGGCCTTGGGGCTGGATTGGCCTCATACCGATCCGAGTTTCTCGATGCGGCAACCGTGTCTGACGCCAGCCTCATCGCCCCAGTTTTATTCGGCACCGCCGCTGCTGTGTTGCATTCCGTTTCCTTCGGCCTGGACCCTATGTCAGACAAAGGCATGGAAGGCATCGATACCTTTCAGCAGGACCGTGTCGCACGGGTAGTCGAAGACGCTGAGGCGCATCTGACCGAAATGACCGACGCCATCAAACGTGCTGGGGACCGCCGGATCGAAGCGCGGGTCGAGCGATTTCAGGAAACTGCCCGCGATTTGTTTCGCACCGTCGAAGAAGATCCGCGCGATCTGGCCGGAGCAAGAAAATACCTGACCGTCTATCTGCAGGGTGCCCGTGACGCGACGGTCAAGTTCTCGGATGTTTATGCGAGAACACGTGATGCACAGTCGCTGCAGAATTACTCGTCTCTACTGGATGACCTGGAACAGAATTTCTCTGCCAGGACCCGTAAGATGCTATTGGATGACCGCAGCGATCTGACGGTTGAAATTGACGTGCTGCGCGAACGGTTGCAGCGCGAAGGCGTTCGGTTGGACTGACCGGCCCGAAGTATACAGAGAGGATTACCCCATGTCCGAGGAAGTAAAGAACAAGGCAGTCGAAGCCGAAACGCTGCTACAGGAAGTGACCGCCGTCGCCCTGCCCGACCCCACGGCGGAAATTGTCCTTCTGAAAGAGGCCGACGAGCCTGTAGGTGCTGAAATTCGTAAACGCATGGGCGAGATCGACATGGGGAACACGAATTCCATCGTGTCCTTCGGCTCGGGTGCGCAGGCCGAGTTGCAGGAAATCAGCCAGGCGATGCTGGCGGATGTACGTAACAAAGATGTCGGTCCGGCAGGTGACAGCCTGCGTAATATCGTGACCACGATCCGTGGTTTCTCGGTCAGCGAACTCGACGTGCGGCGCGAGCGTAGCTGGTGGGAAAAACTGCTGGGCAAGGCCGCCCCGTTCGCCAAGTTCACCGCCCAATACGAACAGGTTCAAGGCCAGATCGACCGGATCACGGATGACTTGCTTTCGCATGAACATACGCTGTTGAAGGACATCAAGTCCCTGGACATCCTGTATGAAAAGACGCTGGGCTTTTATGATGAGCTGGCGCTTTACATCGCGGCCGGCGAAGAGAAGCTGAACGAACTGGACAGTCAGGACATTCCTCAGAAAGAGGCCGAGGTTCAGGCCGCTCCCGAAGAGGATCAGGTGATGAAAGCGCAGGAGCTGCGCGATTTGCGTGCTGCGCGCGATGATCTGGAACGCCGGGTGCATGACCTGAAGCTGACGCGGCAGGTCACCATGCAGTCGCTGCCCTCGATCCGTCTGGTTCAGGAAAATGACAAATCCCTGGTGACCAAGATCAACTCGACCCTGGTGAACACCGTGCCACTCTGGGAAACCCAGCTGGCACAAGCCGTCACCATTCAGCGCAGCGCCGAGGCCGCCGCCGCCGTGCGCGATGCGAATGACCTAACCAACGACCTTCTGACTGCGAATGCCGCCAACCTGCGCGAGTCGAACAAGGTGATCCGTCAGGAAATGGAGCGCGGTGTCTTTGATATCGAGGCCGTAAAACAGGCCAATGCCGATCTGATCGGAACCATCAATGAAAGCCTGGAGATTGCGGATGAAGGCAAGGCCAAACGCGCCGCTGCCGAGCAAGAGCTGCAGAAGATGGAAACCGAACTGCGCGACACTTTGGCCGCAGCCAAAGCGCGCAAGGACGGTATCGGTGACAACGCCGGAACAGCTGTTCCGGGCTGATGGTGGATTGAAGGTGCGGTCACAGGGATATCTGAAGCCTGTATTGGGTCTGGTCGCATTGCTGGCGCTGGCCAACTGCGACGAGGCCCTGACGTCTTCGGTTGCCCCTCAACCGCGCCCCGTAGCCCCCCCAGCGCCTGCCCCTAATGCCTATGTACCTCCATCTGCGGCCAGTCAGGATCTTGCGCGGTTCTATCAGCGGGTAGAACGTGACCTGCTAACGCGTGGTATGCTGCGCAGCGATGGCGGCGGGCCGGACACACCCTATGATGCCAGCGATCTGGAGCGGAATTTCGAGACGATTGCCTTTTTCAACGAGTATCCAGATCACGCCGTCACCGCGACCACATACTCGACCGAGGGCCAGCTTAGCCGATGGTCCGCCCCTATCCGTGTTCAGACAGAATTCGCCCCGTCTGTGTCCCCCGAAATGCGGGCAAAGGATGCCGAACAGGTCGAGATCTTTACCGCGCGGCTGTCCAAAGTGACCGGCCATCCGATGTCTGTCGTTACCCGCAAGGCAAATTTCCATGTCTTTTTCGCGGGAAAGGATGACAGTGCATACGTGGTCTCCCGCCTGAAACAGCTTGTGCCCGGTATCGATCAGCCTTTGCTAGACCTGGTTGCAAACCCGCGTTCAAATATTGACTGTTTTGTCATCGCGTCTCCGACCAACCGGTCCCTGCACCGGTTTGTTCGGGCGGTGGTGCTGATCCGTGCTGAATTGCCTGATATGCTGCGGCGCAGTTGCATCCACGAAGAAATGGCGCAGGGGCTGGGACTCTCCAATGACAGCAACGCTGCGCGACCCTCCATCTTTAATGATGACGATGAATTTGCGCTGCTGACCAGCCATGACGAGAAATTACTGACAATGCTCTATGACCCGCGTCTTGAGCCTGGCGTGGCTGTCGAAGACGCGCGTCCCGTGGTGCGGATCATTGCGCGCGAACTGATGGGCCAGCAGCTGTGAGCCCAAGATAAGGAGACCCCAAATGGGTATTTTCGATTTTCTGACCGGCGAGTTCATCGACGTCATCCACTGGGTCGACGACACCCGCGATACGATGGTCTGGCGGTTCGAACGCGAGGGCCATGCGATCAAATACGGCGCCAAACTGACCGTGCGCGAAGGCCAGGCGGCCGTTTTCGTGCATGAGGGGCAGCTGGCGGATGTCTTCACTCCTGGTCTCTATATGCTCGAGACCAACAATATGCCGATCCTGACGACACTGCAGCATTGGGACCATGGCTTTCAGTCTCCGTTCAAATCCGAGATTTATTTCGTCAACACGACTCGCTTCAATGACCTGAAATGGGGCACCAAGAATCCGATCATGCTGCGCGATCCGGAATTCGGACCGACCCGCATTCGCGCTTTCGGTACTTATACAACCCGGGTCAAAGACCCAGCAAAATTCATGATCGAAATCGTCGGCACCGATGGTGAGTTCACGATGGACGAGATCAGCTTTCAGGTGCGCAATATCATCGTTCAGGAATTCAGCCGGGTCATCGCAGGATCAGGCATTCCGGTTCTGGACATGGCCGCCAATACCGCCGATCTGGGCAAGTTGATCGCGGCAGAAGTGACCCCGGTCTTGGACGGGTACGGGCTGGAGATGCCTGAATTTTATATCGAGAACATCTCACTGCCACCCGCAGTTGAAGCGGCGCTGGACAAGCGGACATCGATGGGGCTGGCTGGTGATCTGGGTAAATTCACCCAGTATTCAGCCGCTGAGGCGATGACAGCCGCGGCCAACAATCCCGGTCAGGGCGGTGGCATGGGCGCTGGCCTTGGCATGGGAATGGGCATGGCCATGGCACAGCAGATGTCGAACATGGCAGCGGGTCAGCCGAGCGGTCCGTGGGGCGGTTCCGCCCCCGCTGCCCAGCAACCTGCGGCGCATACGGCGCCTCCGCCGCCACCGCCAGTGGAACATGTCTGGCATATCGCCGTTGACGGGCAAACCAGCGGGCCATTTTCCAAGGCCAAGATGGGCCGCATGGCGACAGACGGAGAGATCACACGAGACACCCATGTCTGGACCGCCGGTCAGGACGGCTGGAAAAAGGCGGGTGAGGTACGGGAACTGGCGCAGTTGTTCACGATCCTGCCGCCACCCCCGCCCGGAGCCTGAAGTGACGGAAAGCTTAGGCAGCAACGTTTAACGCGTATCCGCAACCTCTCTGAAAGAGCAAACGAATGTCTACTTTGGACCGCTACTCAAAGCCCCAAATCGTATTGCACTGGCTGATCGCTGTGATCATCATCGGCGAATGGATCAGCAGCGATGGCATGGGACGGGCCCTGCACGCCCGGCTCGAGGGCAACACGGTCTGGACAGAAGGGGCCACCCCTCATGTCTGGCTTGGCTGCATCGTCTTTGCGCTGATCCTGGTCCGCATCCTTCTACGGTGGCGACAGGGCGCGCCTGCCCCGGTTGAGGAGAGCTCGGCCCTGATGGCGACCGCAGCAAAGTTGGGACATCTCTTGCTTTATGCGCTGATGGTCGCGGTGCCAATCTTCGGCATGTTGGCCTGGTTCGGGGGTATCCATGTTGCTGGTGAGGTCCACGAAACCGTGGGCAATGCCCTGTTGTTCGTCGCATTAGGTCACGCTGCCTTTGCCATCTGGCATCATTTCATCAAACGGGACGGGGTGCTGAACCGGATGCGCCTGTCCTCTGGCCGATAACGCAAATTCGAGACTTCAATGGCCCCTACCGACCCTAACATTGTAGACGAACACCGCTTTCCCTGCGATCAATGCGGGGCGGATTATCGGTTCAATCCCGGTGATGGTACGCTCACCTGTGACCATTGCGGTCACTCAGAGGCAATTGGCGCCGGACCGTGGGGCGGTTCCAGCCTGAAAGAGCTGGATTTCAACAGTGCGCTTTCGGATCAGCTGCCTGACGATGAGATCGAGGAAACGCGTGTTCTGACCTGCCCCAACTGTGCGGCTCAAGTTGAATTTGAACCGGCCACGCACGCAGCCGAATGCCCCTTTTGCGCAACCCCAGTAGTGACGGATACCGGCATCAGCCGTCACATCAAACCCCGCGGCGTGCTGCCCTTTGCGCTGGATGAACGCACTGCGCATAAGGCGATGGGAGACTGGCTGGGACGGTTATGGTTCGCCCCAAACGGGTTGAAGGATTATGCCCGCAAAGGGCGCAAGATGCAGGGTATCTATGTTCCATACTGGACCTTCGATGCGGATACGAAATCCACATATCGGGGCGAGCGCGGCATAGTTTACTATGAAACACGCAGCGTCATGCGCGATGGCAAGCGTGTACAGCAAAGGGTCGCCAAGGTGAGATGGTCCCCGAAATCGGGCCGGGTCGCACGGTTCTTTGATGACGTTCTGGTTTTGGCATCCCAGTCTTTGCCCAAGAAGTACACCGACGCGCTGGAACCCTGGGATTTACCCGCGTTGGAACCGTATCAGCCTGAGTACCTCGCCGGTTTTCGGGCCGAGGCCTATACAGTCGAATTGAATGACGGCTACACCGAAGCCCGCACACATATGTCCCGCGTGATAGAACGGGATGTACGCTTTGATATTGGTGGCGATCGGCAGCGCGTTCATGCGGTTGAGACCGATGTGCGGGATGTGACCTTCAAGCATGTCCTCCTGCCGATCTGGATGGCCGCCTACAAATATCGGGGGCAGACGTACAGGTTTGTAGTAAACGGCCGCACCGGGCGCGTTCAGGGGGAACGTCCCTGGTCAGCGCTCAAGATCTCTGTCGCCGTGTGCCTTGGCCTTTTGGTAGCTGCCGGTGTTGGTTACATGGTGGCAACCGGTCAGCAATGACGTGACCGGCTAACCGCATCAGCACTTGAACATCCGCCAGTCTGACCTCATCCTGCGCCCTGTCAACGCCGATGGGGAGGCCTGTGTGACACTATCCGCTCTGAACAGTCTACTGGATCAACGGCATTCCTGCCGCGCCTTCCTGTCTGACCCGGTGCCAAAGGATCAGATTAATCAGATCCTGACCAGCGCAGCCCGCGTTCCAAGCTGGTGCAATGCGCAGCCCTGGAACGTGACCATCACCAGCGGGCCAGAGACCGATAAGTTTCGGAAGGCTCTGCAGGATGAGGTAACCGCGGACACGCCATCCCCGGACCTGCCCTTTCCTGCCTCCTATTCGGGCATCTACCAGGAACGCCGCCGTGAATGCGGCTGGGCCCTTTACGAAGCCGTTGGCGTTGAACGCGGAGATCGCGCCGGGTCCACCCGGCAGATGATGGAGAATTTCGCCCTTTTCGGAGCGCCCCATTGTGCAATCATATCCAGCCCAACGGAACTCGGCGCTTATGGCGCGATGGATTGTGGTGGCTTTGTTACGGCCTTCACCCTAGCGGCGCAGGCTCTGGGCATAGCGACAATTCCGCAGGCCGCAGTGGCCAGCTATGGCCCTTTTCTGCACCGATATTTCAACATCCCGGATGACCGTCTGATCCTATGTGCGATCTCTTTCGGCTATGCAGACAAAGACCACCCGGCCAACAGGTTTAGAACCAGTCGCGCCGCGCCCGACGCGTTTGTCGAGTGGGTCGACTGACCATCAAATGGAGGAACCAAATGCGTGCGCTGTTGCAGAGGGTCTCGCTGGCAAAAGTCTCGGTCGAGGGTACGGTGATCGGACAAACCGGTCCGGGCCTGCTGATACTGGTTTGCGCGATGCAGGGGGATGACGACCAAAAGGCCGAACAGCTTGCTGCCAAGGTCTCAAAGCTGCGGATATTCAAGGATGAGGCCGACAAGATGAACAGGTCGGTTCTGGATATGGGCGGCTCGGCCCTAGTAATCAGCCAGTTCACACTTGCCGCTGATACCTCGCGCGGGAACCGCCCGGGGTTTTCTGAAGCGGCACCGCCAGAGGTTGGAAAACGCTTGTATGAGGTTTTCGCGCATCGGCTAAGTGGTCTTGGCGTCCCTGTCGAAACCGGTCAATTCGGGGCGGATATGGCCGTCGAACTGGTCAATGACGGCCCGGTCACGATCTGGGTCGAAAGCTGATGGAGCAAAGGCAAAAGGCAACCCGAATATGGCAGGCCGGAGTTGACGCGGTTAGTGGATATGCGGCGACGTTAACGGCGCTGAATGATATCGAGGCGCCCGACCAAATTTTAGCTGTCGGCAAAGCTGCGGCGGCGATGACCCGCGCAGCGCTGGACCATTTCGGCCCCCTCCCCGCGCTGGTTGTCACCAAAGATGGCCACGGGGACGCCCTGCCTGACCATGTCAGGGTGATCGAGGCCTCTCATCCCGTACCAGATCTTCGCAGTCTGCAAGCGGGCCGCGCACTGCGTGAGATGGTCCAGTCGATGGGATCGTCTTCGCATTTGCTGCTGCTGGCTTCGGGCGGGGCCTCGTCTTTGGCCGAGGACCTTGTACCCGGCAAAACGTTGGCGAATCTGGAGCAGTTGAACCGAAAACTGCTGTCGGAAGGGATGAATATCTCTGAAATGAACGCCGAACGGCGCAAACTGTCCCAAATCAAAGGGTCTGGCCTGTTGGCCCAGTTCAAAGGAGCGAAGGTGACTGTTCTGGCGATTTCCGATGTGCCCGGCGATGACTTGAACGTTATCGGATCGGGCATTGGCGCACTTCCTGAGCCGCGCGATTTTCAGGGAGTTGCGCGCATCGTTGCATCGAACAAGCATGCCCGTGCTGCCGCCGTCCGACAGGCCATGGCCGAGGGCGCACCCGTTTTAGCGAATGAGGAATGCCTGCACGATGACCTGAAAAGCATAGCAGCCCGTTTGGGGCCACGGCTGCGCAATATGCCCGAAGGCGTCATGGTTTTCGGTGGAGAGCCAACTGTCGTGCTGCCCAGAAATCCAGGCAAGGGTGGGCGCAATCAGGCACTCGCTTTAGCGTTGGCCAGAGAAATCGCGGGTATTGCTGGGCTGACGCTGCTTGTCGGGGGCACCGACGGCACCGACGGGCCGACCCAGGCCGCGGGGGCGATTGTTGACGGGACCACCTGGGGCGATGGTGCGGAAAAGGCGCTGCGGGATGCTGACAGCGGCAGCTATCTGGAACGCGCAAATGCTCTTTTCGTCACCGGACCGACCGGAACCAACGTAATGGACCTTATTGTCGCAATCCGAAGCTGATTTGACGATTTTCACCTGCACCAAAACCCTTTTGGCCCCGAGACTGACCGAATGAATCCAGCCGACAATTCGCTACTCGACATCGAAGACCTGCCAGATGTCGGCATTCACATGCCGGATGGGTGCCGGCTTTCAGCCCGGATATGGAAGCCGTCGCATGCAGAAAGCCACCCTGTACCTGCCATTCTGGAGTTCCTGCCCTATCGCAAGCGCGACGGCACTGCGACACGAGACGCCCTGACCCATCCTTGGTTTGCCAAGCGCGGCTATGCCAGCATCCGCGTGGACATGCGCGGCAGTGGTGACAGCGAAGGGCTGATGGCGGATGAGTATACCCAGCAGGAACTGGAAGATGCAGTTGCAACTATCGAGTGGCTGGCGCAGCAACCGTGGTGCTCTGGTTCTGTAGGAATGATGGGGATCAGTTGGGGCGGTTTCAATGCTTTGCAGGTGGCGGCACTACAGCCAGAGGCGCTGAAGGCGATTATCACGCTGTGCTCGACCGCCGACAGGTATGCGGACGACATCCACTACAAGGGTGGCTGCCTGCTGAACGAAAATCTCGGCTGGGGCGCGACCATGTGGTCTTATTCATCGCGCGCTCCCGATCCGGCCCTGCGTCCGAACTGGCGCGAGCTGTGGCTGGACCGCCTTGAGAACGAGCCCTTTCTGCCCTCTGTCTGGTTGCGCCATCAGACTCGGGATGCCTATTGGCGTCACGGGTCAGTCTGCGAGGATTTCAGCGCTATCCGGGCGGCGACTTTGGCTGTTGGCGGCTGGGGTGATGCCTATAAGAATACGGTGCCTTTATTGGTTGAGCAGCTTGATTCTCCGGTCAAGGGGATCGTCGGACCTTGGGTTCACAAGTATCCGCATTTTGCTGTTCCCGAGCCCCGAATCGGATTTCTGCAAGAGGCCCTGCGTTGGTGGGACCATTGGTTGAAAGGCCAGGATACTGGCGTCGACCAGGAACCCGACTATCGCGCCTATCTTATGGATGGGGTACGCCCCCAGCGCTGGTACAAGGAACGGCCCGGTTGCTGGATAACCGAGGATAAAGGCGCGACCTCGCATCTTCCTATTCAAACTCTGAATATTTCTAATGTTGGGCTGGACCAACCCGGACCGCTGGACACGTGCATCCGATCCCCCCAGACCTGCGGGATGGAAGGCGGAGAATACTGCGCCATCTGGTTGGGGCCGGATATGCCGGGCGATCAGCGTGTGGATGATGCATTTTCGGCCTGTTTCGACAGCGCCCCACTGGCCAATGATCTGAACATCGTGGGCGCGCCGCAAATATGCCTGCACATCAGTGCCGACCGTCCCCATGCCCAGATGGCAGTGCGCTTGAATCACGTCCATCCCGATGGGGCAACAACACGCATAACATACGGTGTCCTTAACCTGTGCCATCGCGATACCCATTCGCAACCGACCGAATTGGTCCCAGGCAAGGTATACGAGGTCACGCTGAATCTGGACCATATCGCTTATCGGGTGCCAAGGGGACACCGCTTGCGGATTGCGGTATCCAGCGCCTATTGGCCGCTGATCTGGCCTTCGCCCGAGTCTGCAGAACTTCATCTGACCGAGGGCCAAATCAAGCTGCCCATCCGTCACGCGGCTAGCGAGGCATATGTATTCCCCCCCCCGGATGCCGAGGCCGCACACGACATCACGACTGTCCGAGACAGCCGGAACTCTCGACAGGTCGAAACTGACATGAACTCGGGGGAAACTCATCTGATTATCGAAGATGACTTTGGCCTTGTTACGGACAACCACCACGGCCTGACACATGGCGGAACAGCCTTTGAACGTTGGTCGATTCGCCCTGATGACCCCTTATCTGCGCGCGGATATTGCCATTGGACACAAGAGATAATCCGTGACGGCACAGAGCTGCGTACAGAAACATCTTGCGAAATGTGGTCAGACGCCGGAAACTTCTACCTCTGTGCTGAACTCAAGGCATTTGAAAACGGCAGTTTGGTATTTTCAAAGACTAAGGAGGATACCGTACCGCGTAATCATATGTGAAATTCAAGCAGGTCTGAGCCGGACTTTTTTCTTGCTCGACCAACCGAATTGCGCCTAACTTGACTGGCGCGTCAATAAAAAAACCCGTCAGGGGCTGACGAGATAAATCACTGGGAGATATCTGAATGAACGAACAAATCACTCACATGGCCAAGCAGGTTACAGCTGGCAAGCTGACCCGCCGCGAATTTATGGGGAAAGCTGCAGCACTTGGTGTGTCTGCTGCGATGGCCAGCACAATGTTTGCCGATGCTGCACGCGCGGCTGGCCCGAAAAAGGGCGGTGATCTGAAATTTGGCCTGCAGGGCGGGGAATCCACCAACTCGCTTGACCCGGCCACCTATGCCAGCTCGGTTCCGTTCCAGAACGGCAAGCAGTTCGGCGACCAACTGGTCGAGGTTGCGCCCGATGGATCGATCGAACCGCGCCTTGCAGAAAGCGTCGAAGGCAGCGCGGATGCCAGGGTCTGGACCTTCAAACTGCGTCAGGGCGTGGAATTCCACAACGGCAAGACCATGACCAGCGAAGACGTGCTGAAAACCATGGAGCGTCACTCGAACGAGGATTCCCAGTCCGGTGCTCTGGGCATCATGCGCGGCATCGAATCGATGAAGGCTGATGGCGACAATTTCCAGGTTACGCTGAATGAACCAAATGCCGACCTGCCCTATCTGATGGCGGACTATCATCTGATCATCCAGCCGGATGGCGGCATGGAAGATCCGGGCGCAGGGGTTGGCACCGGCCCTTACCAAGTGGAAGTCAACGAACCCGGCGTGCGCCACGTGTTCAAGAAATTCGCCAACCACTGGAGCGATTACGGCAATTTCGACAGCGTCGAAGTGGTTGTTATCAATGACGCAACCGCCCGGACCGCCGCGCTGCAATCCGGTCAGGTCCACGCGATCAACCGGGTTGAGCCCAAGATTGCTGATCTGCTGGGTCGCGCACCGAACCTGACTGTGCATTCAACCGCAGGCCGTGGCCACTATGTGTTTATCATGCATTGCGACACGGCACCGTTTGATAACAATGAACTGCGTTTGGCCCTGAAACACGCGATTAACCGTCAGGATCTGGTCGACAAGGTTCTGCGTGGCTATGGCTCGATTGGGAATGACATGCCGATCAACGCGGCCTACCCGCTGTTTGACGGTTCGATCCCGCAGCGTGAATTCAGCATCGAAAAAGCAGCTGAGCATTACAAGAAGTCGGGTCATGACGGCTCGCCAATCATTCTGCAGGTCGCTGATGGCGCCTTCCCTGGTGCTGTGGACGCGGCCGCCCTGTTCCAGCAGACCGCGGCTCAGGCTGGTATCCCGCTGGAAATCAAGCGTGAACCCAACGATGGTTACTGGTCCGAGGTTTGGAACGTACAGCCGTTCTGCGCCTCGTACTGGGGTGGCCGTCCGGTGCAGGACCAGATGTATTCGACCGCGTATCTGTCGACCGCAGACTGGAACGACACGCGGTTCAAGGTTCCGGCCTTTGACGAGATGCTGTTTGCAGCCCGCGCCGAGCTGGACAATGACAAGCGCAAGGACATCTACAAACAGATGGGCATGATGGTCCGCGACGAAGGCGGCGTAATCTGCCCGATGTTCAATGATTTCGTCGAAGGTGTCAGCAATCAGCTGGAAGGTTGGGAAAGCGACCCGACCCAAGAGATGATGAACGGCAACATGTCCCGCAAGATGTGGTTCTCCTGATAAGGACCACGGATCATGCATCCTATCATCAAATTGGTTTCCCAGCGCCTTGCGCTGGGACTCCTATTGCTGTTTGGCGCTTCGGCCCTGATTTTTGGCCTGACCGAAGCCCTGCCCGGAGACGCCGCGCAAGCCGTCCTGGGACAGTCCGCAACTCCTGAGGCTCTTGCTAACTTACGTGAGGAAATGGGGCTGAACCGCCCTGCCCTGACCCGATACGCCGAATGGCTGGGCGGGATCGTTCAAGGCGATCTGGGCCAATCGATGACCAACAAACTGGATATCGCTGAAAGCATCGGCAAGCGCCTGGGCAACACGCTGTTCCTGGCTTGTGCCGCCGCCGTCGTCTCCGTACCACTCGCTATCTTCCTTGGCTTGTTGGCCGTCCGCTATCGCAACCGTATGCCGGACAAATTGATCTCGGCTGTGACCTTGACCACGGTTTCGATCCCCGAATTCCTGATCGGCTACGTGATTATCTATTTCGTTTCCGTAAAACTGGGCTGGTTTTCCTCGCTTGCGATGATCAACGATTCGATGTCCTTCGGCGAAAAGCTCTATGCAATCGCCTTGCCGGCCTTTGTGCTGACGCTGGTGGTATTGGCACAGATGATGCGGATGACCCGCGCCGCAATCCTAAACCTGATGCAGTCGGCCTATATCGAAACGGCTGAGCTGAAAGGTTTGTCCAGTTTTCAGGTCATCGCGCGACATGCCTTCCCCAACGCGATTTCGCCCATTGTCAACGTTGTTATGCTGAACCTGGCCTATCTGGTCGTGGGCGTCGTCGTGGTCGAAGTGGTGTTCGTTTACCCTGGCATGGGGCAATATCTTGTGGACTCGGTGACCAAGCGTGACGTGCCAGTGGTTCTGGCCTGCGGCGTTGTCTTCGCTGCGGTCTATATCGGGCTAAACATGGTTGCCGATATCGTGTCCATCCTTGCCAATCCAAGACTGAGGCACCCGAAATGATGAAGAATCTTCCTATTTCGGCCATGATCGGTCTGTTTTTCACCGGGCTGTACTTTTTCGTGGCGCTCGCGGCACCCCTGATCGCTCCTTACGGCATGGCTGAGGTGGTCGGTGATGTCTGGGAACCGTCCAGTGCCAAACACCTGTTGGGTACGGACAATATCGGGCGCGATCTGCTAACTCGCATGATCTATGGCGGGCGCACGACCATCTTTATCGCTGCTGCTGCCACAATCCTCAGCTTTGCCACCGGCACCACGCTGGGCTTGCTGGCCGCTGTTCTTGGTGGCTGGGCCGATCAGGTCCTCAGCCGAGCGGTTGACCTGGTCATGTCGATCCCGACACTGATCCTGGCGCTGGTCATTCTGGCGATTGTCCCGGTGACTGTCCCGATCCTGATCCTGGTGATGGGCCTGCTGGATGCCACACGCCCCTATCGCCTGTCGCGATCTGTCGCTGTGGATATCAATGTGATGGACTATGTTGAGGCTGCCAAGCTGCGCGGTGAGGGTCGTATCTGGATCATCTTCCGGGAAATCCTGCCCAATGCTCTGTCGCCTCTGGTGGCCGAGTTCGGATTGCGGTTCATCTTTATGGTTCTGTTTATCTCGACCCTCTCGTTCCTGGGTCTGGGCGTCCAACCGCCGCTGGCGGATTGGGGTGGAATCGTGAAGGAAAACAAAGACGGTATCGTCTATGGCATCGGCGCGGCGCTATATCCGGCTGTTGCCATCGCGACCCTCGCCATCTCGGTCAACCTTGTTGCTGACTGGGTCCTGAACCGTACCACATCGCTGAAAGGAGGCCGGGGATGAGTGATACCCTTCTCAAGGTCCGCGACCTCAAAATCGGCGCGACCGTCTATCCACCGGGTGAAAAACCCCATGATATCGAAATCGTGCACGGGGTCAGCTTTGACCTTGAACGCGGCAAGGTGTTGGGGCTGATCGGTGAATCCGGGGCCGGTAAATCCACCATTGGTCTGGCCTCAATGGCCTATGGCCGTGGTGGTGTTGAACTCACCGGCGGAGAGGTTTGGGTTAACGGGCGCGATATCCTGAAAACCCCGCATAGCGATATCCGCAATCTGCGCGGAGGCGAAGTAGCATATGTTTCGCAATCCGCCGCAGCATCGTTCAACCCAGCCAAGAAGATCATGGATCAGGTGATCGAAGCCGCGGTGGAGCACAAGAAGTTTTCGCGTAAAGAGGCCGAAGCCCGCGCGCGGGAACTGTTCGCCAAGCTGGGGCTTCCCGATCCGGACAATATTGGTGATCGCTATCCGCACCAAGTTTCGGGCGGTCAGCTACAGCGGTGTATGACAGCGCTGGCGCTTTGTCCTGAGCCTGATCTGGTGGTGTTCGACGAACCGACAACTGCGCTGGATGTGACCACCCAGATCGATGTTCTGATGGCCATTAAGGAAGCCATTCGTGATACCGGCGTTGCCGCGCTCTATATCACCCACGATCTGGCAGTCGTTGCGCAAGTCAGCGACGACATCATGGTTCTGCGCATGGGTAACACGGTTGAGTACGGCAACACCGATCAGATCATCAACAACCCGCAGGAAGAGTATACCAAGGCGCTGGTCTCGGTCCGCTCCATCGAACATGAAGAAAAGAAGCCAACATCCGAACCAGTGCTGACAGTTGACGGGATCACTGCGCGCTATAAGGGGCTAAATTTCGACGTCCTGCACAACGTCAATGTCGAGCTCCATCCAGGCCAAACATTAGCGGTTGTGGGCGAATCCGGTTCTGGCAAGTCCACGCTGGCACGGGTGATCACCGGTCTGCTTCCGCCGCGCGATGGCGAGATCAATTTCGCCGGACGCAAGCTCAGTGGCGACCTGAAGGGCCGCAGCCGTGAAGACCTGCGCGAATTGCAGATGATCTATCAGATGGCAGACGTGGCAATGAACCCGCGTCAAACCGTTGGAACGATCATCGGGCGCCCGCTGGAGTTCTACTTCAACATGCGCGGCGCCGAAAAGCGCAAGCGGATCGTGGAACTGCTGGATGAGATCGAGCTGGGCGAGAAGTACATGGATCGCTATCCGGCGGAACTTTCTGGCGGCCAGAAACAGCGTGTTTGCATTGCGCGTTCATTGGCGGCCAAGCCTAAGATGATCATCTGTGATGAGGTCACCTCGGCGCTCGATCCGCTGGTGGCGGATGGTATCCTCAAACTGCTGCTGGACCTGCAGAAGATCGAGGATGTGGCCTATCTGTTCATCACCCACGATCTGGCAACGGTGCGCGCGATCAGCGACAGTATTGCGGTGATGTATCAGGGCCGAGTCGTCCGCTACGGCCCCAAGTCGCAGGTGCTGAGCCCACCGTTTGATGACTATACCGACCTACTGCTCAGCTCTGTCCCCGAAATGCATCTGGGCTGGCTGGAAGAGGTCGTCGCCCACCGCAAAATGGAAAGCGCCGGGAACTGATCCCGGCCCTTCCCGTAAGTTTATGAAATCCCGGCGCCATTCGATCAAGGTGTCGGGATTTTGCCATTCGGGGCGGGATTAGGCAGCCAGACCGCACCGAATCTTTTAGGGTCGGCTGAAGCAATCTGAAAAAGGGTCAGAGCATGGACCGCAAACTTCTCCTCATCATTCTGGACGGTGTTCCATGGCGCAATTTCCGTCGCTTGTTCGGCAATCTGGAAGGCTGGGTCGACACCGGCGAGGCGCGCGTTTGGAAGAAGCACGCTGTGCTACCCTCAATCTCGGCAAGCTGCTATGCCTCGATCCATACCGGTGTAACACCGCAGGAGCATGGCTGTACCGGCAATGGCAACGTGTTCCGCCTGAGTCAGAAGGACATCTTCAGCCAAGTGTGCGAAGCCGGCGGCGTGACTGGGGCTGTGGCCCACAGCTTCTGGTCGCAATTCTTTAATCGCCATCCATTCGACTATGTCCGCGATGTTGAATATGACGAGCCCAACAGCAAAACGATCAATCATGGTCGGTTCCACACGATGACAGGCTATGGCAAAGCCAACCAGATGACGCCCTGTGACGTCGATCTGTTCGCAACGCTGACCAATCTCTGCCTACGCCATGGCTTGGACTATGGATTGCTGCATACCAGCACTTTGGACAGCATGGGTCATAGGTTCTTTCATGAATGTGAAGAGATGGACCATGCCTGTTTCGTGATGGACGAAATGCTGGCCCCGTTTATCCCGCGCTGGCGGCAGTTGGGTTACGACGTCATCGTCACCGCAGATCACGGCCAGGACGATCGTGGCCATCACGGTGGGCGTGGCGCATTGCAGCAGGAAACCGCGCTGTATTACTTCGGTGACGCCGAAGGCCCCGATGCGGACGCTGTGATCGACCAGCTACAGCTGGCGCCCACGATTCTGGACCGTTTGGGTGCCCCGATTGCCGAGACCATGAAGGGTCAGCCCTTCTTGAAGTAGGGGATCAGTCGTAGGGCCAGATCTGCTGGCCCAACGCCTCTATCGCCACCGAGATCCTCTCGAAGCTGTCCGCCGCACGTTTGACCATGGTGCGCGCCCGCAGATAGCCGTGCACAAGGCCGGGTTCATTGATGCAATGAGCCTGCCCACCTGCAGCCCTGATCTGTTCGCAATAGATCGCACCATCATCACGTAAGGGATCACAATCTGCAGTTACCACCACGGTCGGGGGCAGCCCCGAGAAATCCGTGTCATGCAATGGAGCAAATGTCGGGTCGTTTTCCGGCACATCTCCACCACAGCGCACCTTCTCGTAAAAACTTACATCTTCCAGCGTCAGCAAAGGCGCATGGGCATGTTCCTTATAGGAACCACGGGACGAATCTCCGCCCAAGCCTGGATAGATGAGGACCTGACCAAGAAGATTGTCAAACTGCGTCCGTCCGTGCTGTGAAACTGCGGCGGCCAGATTTCCACCAGCGCTGTCGCCCGCCAGAACGAAAGGGTCCTGGAACTCTTGCACCGCCCAGTTGGTTGCCGCCCAACTATCGTGAAACTGGGCAGGATGAATATGTTCGGGGCTCAGGCGGTAATCCACGGCAATCACCCGATACCCAGTTTGTGCACAAAGTTCGGCACAGACATCGTCGTGACTGTCCAGTCCGCCGACGACAAACCCGCCTCCGTGGAAATAGATCACCGTCCGGCTTGGATTGCCTGCGGTGTAAATGCGAACAGGCACGCCAGCGGCGCGCCTGTCTTCTGTTTCAACACCCATTGGGCGAGGCTGGCGAAAATCCTTGCACATTACGTAATAGACGCCGCGCTGATCTTCGATCGACAATTCGACCGCGTCATCAGGATAGCTTTCAGCCGTTCGTCTTATGAACGCCCAGGTTTCTTCATCAATCAGACGTTCATAGTCCATAGCCCCTCCGCGATCAGGCAGCCCACTCCCATGGCCGGGTGAACGATCCCAGCACTTTGCTGACATCGTCGTCCGAGGAACCGTTGGCGTCAAGCTGCGCGACAAGTCCGCGCTTTTTATCATCCAGAACCGAAACCACACGCGCAGCAACGCCTGCGTCTTCAAGCGCACCATTGTAGATGCGTGTGATCGCCTGCTTACGTAGCTCGGGCTTAAAGACTTTGCCCACTGCCGTTTTGGGCAGTTCGTCCAGAATAGTCATGTGCTTAGGTTGCGCGGCACGCTCGTGAACGTGAACTCTGCAGTATTCCATCAGCTCCTGCTCTGTCACACTGGCCCCAGAGACCAATTCGACAAAGGCACAGGGCACTTCGCCCGCATGGGCGTCTGGTTGACCGATCGCACCGGCAAATGCCACGGCCTCATGCCCCAACAGCGCCTCTTCGATCTCGGCCGGGTCGATATTGTGCCCGCCGCGAATGATCAAATCCTTGGCACGACCGGTGATCCACAAATAGCCATCATCGTCAAACCGGCCCAAATCACCGGTGCGCAGATATTTGTCATAGTGGAACAGGCCCACGTTCTTTTCGACCTCTGTATACGTGTTGCCCGCAAATACGCCGGGGTTCGAGATACAGATCTCACCAATCTGATCAGTGCCACATTCGGTCGGACCGTCGGGCCCATCCTGAAGGATTTTCACATCCGTATAAGGGAACGGAACGCCAATCGAACCGATCTTCTTTTCGCCATCCACCGGGTTGCACGACACTAGGCAGGTGGCTTCGGTCAGGCCATAGCCTTCGACTATAGTGACGCCGGTGGCCTCTTCAAAGCGACGGAACAGTTCAACCGGCAAAGGAGCCGAGCCCGAGAAGGCCGTTTTCACTGACGAGATATCGGCGTCGACAGGGCGCTGCATTTTGGCAGAGATCGCTGTCGGAACCGTGATGATAAAGCTGACTTTCCAACGCTCGATCAGTTTCCAGAAATTGTCGAAAACGCCATCCCCGCGATATCCTTGAGGCGTCGGGAAGACCACATGCGCACCCGAACTCACTGCAGCCATGACGATCACATGCACAGCAAAGACGTGGAACATGGGCAGTGGGCACATGACCACATCGTTTTCGTCGAACAACAAGGTGCCACCACACCAGCCATTATAGATCAGACCGGAATATTTGTGTTGTGCAACCTTGGGCATGCCGGTTGTACCACCAGTATGGAAATAGCACGCAACACGGTCTGATTTACTGTCTTCGAATGTCAGTGTCTCGGGCTGTTTCGCCAGCTCTTTGCTGAAATTCAAATAGTCCGCATGAGCCAATTTAGCCTTGTCGCCCATTTTGGGACGCACAAGGGGCACGATCCACGATTTCGGAGGCGTCAGATAGCGATTCAGGTCGATTTCCAGAATTGTGTTCACACCGGGCGCGTGGCGTACGGCCTCTTCCACCTTCTGTGCAACATCGGCTTTGGGAAATGACTTTAGCGTCACAACAACCTTGGCTTTCGTCTCGCGCAAAATTGCTGCGATTTGCTCGGGCTCCAACAACGGGTTGATCGGGTTCACGATCCCTGCGACGGCCCCTCCCATGAGGGTCACCAGAGTTTCGTTGCAGTTGGGCAGCACATAGGCCACCACATCGTTTTCACCGATACCCAGAGATCTGAAAAGATTGGCGGCCTGATTGACCTTACCCAGCAGATCAGACCACGTCAGTGTCTCGGCCTTATCGGTTGGGCCGGAAAACAGCTGAAAGCTAATGGCCTTGTGGTCGGGGAACTTGGCCGCCGTTCGAGAAAGTAACTGATGAAAGGTTACCGGTACGTCTCGATCCTCCCACGGCATTTCATTTTCTATTCTTGCCTTATCGTCTAATCCCGCGAATGCCATTAGTTCCTCCCTGTACTTTTACTGCGTCACGCGCAGGCTCTCATCTAGGATGAAAGTAAAACCCGCTCATGTGCAAGTAAGGGCTTAACGGCAGAACAACCCAGAATGTAGAATGACGCTGGGGCGCAAAACAAAATTTCTCGCCATCAGGTTACTCTGCTGCAACACCATCGGTAAATTGCAACCGTGCCAAACGCGCGTACAGCCCATCCTGCGATACCAGATCGTCATGCGTTCCCTGCGCAACGATCTGCCCGTTCTCCAGGACGATGATGCGGTCGGCTTTTTTCACGGTTGCCAATCTGTGCGCAACAATCAGCGTCGTCCGCCCTGCACGCAACCTGTCGACAGCCCCTTGCACAGCGCGCTCGCTTTCAGCGTCCAATGCCGATGTCGCCTCATCCAACAACAGGATCGGAGCATCGCGCAAAATGGCGCGGGCGATGGCGATCCGCTGTTTTTGTCCCCCGGACAACATGACGCCTCGCTCTCCTACAAAGCTGTCATAGCCTTCGGGCAGCGTCGAGATGAATTCGTGGGCCGCAGCTGCGCGGGCTGCGTCTTCAACCTCGGCATCCGTCGCATCGAGCCGCCCAAATCGGATATTTTCGCGCGCCGATGCGGCGAATATCGTGGGATCCTGAGGCACAAGTGCCATATGACGGCGGAAATTGGAACGATCCAAATCTCGCAGGTCAATGCCATCCAAACAAACGCGTCCCGAGTCAGGATCATAGAATCGCTGAATCATCTGGATCACGGTTGTTTTTCCGGCCCCCGAGGGGCCGACAAATGCGACGGTTTCCCCGGGGTTGACTGTCAGCGACAGTTCATTCAACGCCACGACATCCGGACGCGCCGGGTAGCGGAAAGTCACATCGTCGAACCGAATCTCGCCGCGCACGGGCGCGGGGAAAGCTTGCGCCTGGCCGGGATCGTTCACGGTGTCCTGAGCATTCAACAGCTCGACCAACCGCTCGGTCGCACCGGCCGCACGCTGCAATTCGCTCCAGATTTCGGACAGGGCCGCAACCGAACCGGCCATGATGATCGAATAGATCACGAACTGGATCAGAACGCCCTCGGTCATGACACCGTTGCGGACATCATTCGCCCCCATCCACAACACGCCCACGATTCCGGAAAACACCAGGAATATAACGATGACGGTCAGCACGGCCCGGGTCTGAATTCGGCGCAGCGAGACAGTATAGGACGTTTCGGTCATCTCACCGAACTGATTTCGGCTGGCCTGCTCATGGGTAAAGGCCTGAACGGTTTGAACTGCGCTCAGCGCTTCACCGGCGTTGCCCGATGAGGCTGCGATCCAGTCTTGGTTTTCCCGGCTAATAACCCGCAGGCGCCGCCCCAATACCAGTATCGGAACTACAACCAGCGGAATCAGCAGCAAGACCATCCCGGTCAGCTTGGCCGAGGTCAGCAGCATCAGCACAAGCCCGCCCAGAAACATCAACATATTGCGTAGAGCGATCGAGACTGACGAGCCCAGCACGGATTGAATCAGCGTGGTGTCGGTCGTGATCCGGCTCAGCACCTCACCCGTCATGATACGTTCATAGAATTCGGGGCTCATCCCGATGACGCGATCAAAAACGGCTTTGCGGATATCGGCGACAACGCGTTCGCCCAGGCGCGTAACAAGCGCGTAGCGGATACCTGTTCCGACGGCCAGAATCGCGGCGATGCCCAGCGCCGCCAGAAAGTACCAATCCAGTAGCTCTCCGTCTTCGATCCGAAAGTTGTCGACCACACGGCGGACAGCCAAAGGCAATGTCAGCGTCATGCTGGCGGTCAGAACCAAGGCCAAAGAGGCCCCAATCATTTGCAATCGATAAGGCTTCATGAATGGCCAGAGCGAAGCCAGAACACCGATCTTCCTGGACCTGGCCCGTTCCTCAGCCGCACCGGGTGCGGGTTTTGCTGCTGGACTGGCTGAGACGGGTTTTGCCATGTCAGGCCCTTACATCGTGTTCGAATTCCGGTATCCCGCTTCTTGGCGTCTACAACCCGCCGGGTCAAGCGGTGCAGCCGAATGGCCCAAACGAAAGGCTATTTGACGCAGACTTTTGGGGCTGATTTGGAGCGGGCGGCGGGAATCGAACCCGCTTCATCAGCTTGGAAGGCTGAGGTAATAGCCAGTATACGACGCCCGCTCAGCGGTGGCTGGTTTATGCCATGCCCAAGGTGTCGTCAAGCACAGTTCGCACGCGAAATTCAAAATCATATGACACCCGGGGACGGACCCCGGCGCATCGGTAATCCCGGGGTCGTTTCGGCAGCGCGCGGCATATTCAACGCGCGGCATTCGCCCATTCGCAAGTTTCAAGATCCGCCGAAATACGGATCATGGATGCCAGATTCTTACTGGAAGATTCGGCCAAGCCAATCAACTTCGCAGGATAGGTCGTTGCGGCGCTCAGCGCATCCTTCAGCGGGACACCGACATTTTTGACAAGGATGCGAACAGCCGTCGTCAGATCCAGGTCAGCCCCTGCCAGCGTTCCATTTTCAAGCGTCAGGCGGCCATCCGTTCTGGTAATACGGCGCCCTTCAAGGTTGAATTCGGCATCCTCTGTTCCGGCAACAGCCATGGCATCGCTGACCAGAAATATCCGGGCCGGGCCGGTCTTTGCCGCCCATGCCGCCCGCATGACCTCAGGGTGTACGTGTATACTGTCGGCAATCAGACCCGCAGACAAACCCGCATTGGCCAGCGCCGCCCCCACAAGACCAGGCTCGCGGTTTCCAAGCTGGCTCATGGCGTTGAACAGATGTGTGACACAGCGCGCGCCCGCCGCAGCATAACGTTGACAGGTCGCAAAATCCGCATCGCTATGACCCAGAGACACCAGAATTCCGGCCTCAGCCAAAGAGGTAACCTGTCGCTCAGACACAGCTTCTGGCGCCAGGGTTACTTTAAGGCAAGGCAATCGGCTGGCCGCGGCTATCAGGGTGGTCAGATCCTCTTCATCCATCGGGCGGATCAGCGCGGCGTCATGCGCCCCTTTTCGCGCCAACGAAAGATGCGGTCCCTCCAGATGCAGTCCAGCGACACCGGGAACACCGACATCCACAGCCTTGATCGCGGCCTCTATTGCCTGCTGGGTCTTGGCCGCAGTGTCGGTAATCAGGGTGGGCAAAAAGGATGCGACGCCAAGCTTTCTATGCGCTTGAGAAATGCGCTGGATAGTCTCGGCAGAAGGGTCATCGTTGAACATGACACTTCCGCCGCCATTGACCTGTAGGTCCACAAATCCGGGGCAGAGAATATCACCGTTCAGATCGACCTGCTGCCCGGCGATTTTGGTTCCGTCTGCCGGGGTGATCTCGGACAAATTACCTTGGCGAAACACAACCGCCTGCCCCTCCAGCAGGTGTGTGCCGTCGAAATAGGCGCCGTTTCTGAATACAACCGTCTCAGAGGTCATACAGTTTCCGTAACTTTCTTAAGGTGACGCGGGGCATCAGGGTCAATTCCGCGATTGCAGGCGACCGATTCAACCATGCTGTAGAACGATGTGATGGCGCTGATGGGATCGGTCAGCCAATGGTCCGTTCTGACGACCGGCAGAGGCTGCGCCCGTTTCACCGCCGAGGTTGTGGCAAAAACGGTAGCCCCTTTTGCCGCCAACGTATCAGCCGCTTCTGCCGTTGTTTGTTCAGCGGCATCACTGGCAGCGAACACAATGGTTGGAAACCCTTCTTCAACGATTGAGACCGGCCCGTGCAGAACTTCTGCAGTCGAATAGCTCTCGGCGTGGATCTGGCAGGTCTCTTTGATTTTCAGCGCCGCTTCATTCGAGATCGCCAGCGATGGACCGCGACCCAAGGTAAACAGGGACCGGCCGGAAATCGCATTGGCGGCCGGGGTCCAGTCGCATTGGGCAGCCTTCCCAAGATACCCGGGCAGTGACCATATGGCCTGCTTCAGCTCTGCCTCATCCGCGATTTCCGCCAGCAACCACAGCCCCGCCACCAGAGACGTCACAAAGGTCTTGGTTGCTGCCACACTCAATTCCGGTCCCGCATGAAGAGGCAGGACGGCGTCCGTGGCATCTGCCAGGTGGGATTCCGTATTGTTCGTAATGGCGACCGTCACGGCACCAGATCGTTTCAGCGCGCGCGTCATGCCAACGATGTCCGGGCTTTGACCAGATTGCGACACCGATATGCTCAACGCACCCTGCGCCCGAAGCTCGGCACCATAGATCGAGTTGACCGAGGGCCCGACCGAGGCAACAGGAAGGTTCAGCAATAGTTCGCATGCATATTTCAGATAGGTGCAGGCGTGATCCGAAGATCCTCGCGCCACCGAGACCAGAAAACGCGGGTCTGCGTCGCGCGCCAACTGGGCAGCGTGGCGGATATTGTCAGCCCCATTGCTTAGCAATCGGTCTACGGCATCAGGAATTTCCAGAATTTCCTGACGCATCTTCGAGAGTTCTACGGACATCTAGTTCCGTCCTTTCAGGTTACAACCGCAATTCAGCGACAAAATCATACGCATCGCCGCGATAAAGCGAGCGTGTCAGTTCGGCGACGCGTCCGTTTCTGAGAAAAGAAACACGTTCAATATTCAGCCCGGCGGCTCCCTCGGGAACATCAAGAAGTTCAGCCTCACGCGCGGCCAAATTCAGGGCCGAGATCTTCTGAACCGCCCGAACAGGACGGCGGCCCAGCCGATCCAAGACCTCGTACAGAGAGGTGGTCACCTCGATCGGGTTCGGCAGGATATCCAAAGGTAACGCCGCTTTTTCCAGCGCCAATGGACGGCCATCGGCTTCGCGCAATCGGTAGATACGAGAGATTTGCTCACCCTCGGACAAGCTCAAGGCGGCAATCTCTTCTTGGGTCGGCGCAAAGACCCCCCGCTCCAGCCATTTCGACGCGGTTTTCATTCCACGGCTGGACATGTCTTCGGTGAACGAAGTCAGATGTGTCAGCGATTGTTCGACCCGTGGGATGCGCTCGCGGATGAACGAGCCCGAGCCCTGGCGCTGTTCGATCACGCCCTCTTGGACAAGCTCTTGAATCGCCTTTCTCACGGTGACGCGCGAAAGGTCCGTGATCTCGACAAGTTCTCTCTCGGACGGAAGCGACGATTTGGGGGGCAGAACACCCGTATCAATGCCCTCCTGCAGCCTTCGCCGTAGTTGGACATATCGCGGCCCATTATCAGCGGTCAGCCAGGAATCCGAACGCAGAAAATCAGCAATGCTCATGTTCGACCTCCTTTGCCAAGGCGAGCGCCCCGTCGAGCGGTTCTCCTAACGGCGCGCGCAGGTCGGATTGCATGTTTTCGGGCAGATACGACGCGTATTGACCACCAATACCGCCCGTCAGACACAGCGCGGCTCCCGGGCTCCACCCCAAATGCGTGGCGGTATCCGCCAGATAGGCAGCACCTGCCCGCATGATTTGTTGCGCAACCACGTCGTCATCTTGGGCAGCCATGGTCACTTTTGGTGCAATCGCTCCAAACTGCGCAGGGTCTGCAGCCCCTGCAAAACGAACGATCCCGGCAGGTCCGTCATGTTCGGACAGCAAAGTGGTCAAAAGGTCCGAACGGGTCTGCGTTCCATCAGACGCACGCAATGCCAAGGACAATGCCATCCTTCCAACCCACTGGGCCGAGGCTTCATCCCCCAAGACCGAGCCCCAGCCACCGGCAAAGCGCATGTCTCTACCAGTTTGTCTGGCCAGAAATGAGCCTGTACCACAATGGGCAATCAGCCCGTCCTGCGCACCCAGTGCCCCGCGCAAGGCAGCGGGACGATCATCCTCTATCCGGGCGTGCTTTAGACCAAGCGCATCCCTCAAACGAGTTGAGATCGCCTGATCCGTGATCCCAGCTAAACCAACAAAGGCAGGACTTGCCAACAAGCCCTCAACCCCGATGCCAAGCTTGCCAGACAGCTGGTCCAACCCCAGCTTTATCTGTGAAACGCCAGCCTGAAAATCAGTCGAGACGTTTGCAGCGCCAACTTCAACGCTGTGAGCGATTCCAGCAACCTCACAGGCCACACGACAGCGCGTTCCACCGCCATCAACGGCCAATACAGCATTATGCAGGGACTCAATCATGACAATACCAATACAATACCTATTTGATTTAGAAAAGCCTAGATTTTGGCGCTACTCGCAAATATTGCAGTTTTTCCTATAAGAACAGCACAAAACCTTCACTGAAAAGAAAATGTTGGACAGGTGGTATTAAATAGGTATTGTAATCGGGAAACCTGGGAGGGGATTCTCTTGACGCTGCCGTCAACCGAACAACTGCACCGCGACGCCACCAGCCTGAGCCGCGAAGACCTGACAGGGTCGGCGCTGTTGCTGGCCGAGGGGCAGATCGCTGCGGCAGCGGCGGTGCGCTCGGCCACACAGGCTATTGCATTGGGCGCCGCTGCGATGGCCAGGACGCTCCGGTCGGGCGGCATGTTGCACTATGTTGCGGCAGGCTCGTCCGGTTTGATGGCGGCGGCTGACGCGCAAGAGCTGGGCGGAACATTCTCGATCACGCCAGACCAGTTGCGAATCCATATGGCTGGTGGTCTTCCAACGGGTGTCGAGATGTCGGGTGATTCCGAAGACGCCGACGGTGACCTGCGTGAAGCGCTGAACAGTTTGTCAGCCCGGGACACGGTGATCGCCGTATCCGCAAGCGGGTCGACCCCCTACACGATGACAGCCGCAAGCATCGCCCGTGCAAAAGGCGCGACCTTGATCGGCATCGCCAATAACGCCAACAGTCCCCTGCTGACACAGACCAACATCCCGATCCTGCTAGCCACCCCGCCCGAACTGATTTCGGGATCAACGCGGATGGGCGCGGGAACGGCGCAAAAGATCGCTTTGAATATGCTGTCGTCGCTGATGGCGCTGGACCTTGGCCACGTACATGGCGGCATGATGGTCAACCTGCGCGCGGACAATGACAAACTGCGCGCCCGCGCGGCCGGAATCGTAACCCGCATTGCCGAGGTGGACACAGACGCAGCAAAGCGCGCACTGGAAGCAACACGCGGTGATGTGAAGCCCGCCGTGCTTGTCGCCGCAAAAGGTGTTTCGGCATCCGAAGCCACTGAACGCCTACGAACATCAGACGGAATCCTAACGGCCGCACTGGCCATAGAATAATAACCATCAATCGGGAGAATATGGATGACTAAGAATAGCTTGAAACTTGCTCTGCTGGGCACGACGTTGATGGCGTCGGCTGCCTATGCGGAAGATGTGACCCTGACCATCGAAAGCTGGCGAAATGACGACCTGACCCTATGGCAGGACCAGATCATCCCTGCGTTTGAGGCCAAACACCCCGGCATCAAAGTGCAATTCACACCCTCGGCCCCGGCGGAATACAACGCCGTACTGAATTCGAAACTGGATGCGGGATCGGCGGGTGACCTGATCACCTGTCGACCGTTCGACGCATCGCTGGCCCTGTATGAGGCCGGTCATCTGAGCGACCTGTCCGGTGTCGAAGCGATGAACAACTTCTCGGATGTCGCCAAGTCGGCCTGGCAAACGGATGACGGCTCGGCCAGTTTCTGCGTTCCGATGGCGTCGGTGATCCACGGGTTCATCTATAACAAGGACGCGTTTGCCGAACTGGGTATCGAAGTTCCCACAACCGAGGACGAGTTCTTTGCCGCCCTCGACAAGATCAAGGAAGACGGCACTTATATCCCGATGGCGATGGGCACCAACGACCAGTGGGAAGCCGCCACTATGGGCTATAACAACATCGGTCCGAACTATTGGAAAGGCGAAGAGGGCCGCCAGGCGCTGATCGCGGGCGAGCAAAAGCTGACCGATGAAGCCTGGACCGCCCCCTATGCCACCCTGGCCCGTTGGGGCGCTTATCTGGGTGACGGATATGAGGCGCAGACTTATCCCGACAGCCAGAACATCTTTACCCTGGGTCGCGCAGCCGTCTACCCTGCGGGATCCTGGGAAATTTCGGGCTTCAATGCGCAGGCCGATTTCGAAATGGGCGCCTTTAAGCCGCCAGTCCAGAATGCGGGCGATACCTGCTATATCTCGGACCACACCGACATTGGCATTGGTATGAATGCGGCCACCGCGAATCCCGAAGCTGCCGAGACGTTCCTGGCCTGGGTCGCAAGCCCGGAATTCGCCGAAATCTTCGGCAACGCCCTGCCTGGCTTCTTCCCGCTCTCGAACACTCCGGTCGAGCTGCAGGACCCGCTGGCCAAGGAAATCGTAGGCTGGCGCGAAGAGTGTGAATCGACCATCCGCTCGACCTATCAAATCCTGTCGCGTGGCACACCGAACCTTGAAAACGATACCTGGGGCGCTTCTGTTGCTGCCATCAAAGGTGCAAAATCCCCCGAGGAACTGGGTGTCGAACTGCAGGAAGGCCTGGCCTCCTGGTACGCTCCGCATCAATAAGCTGATCTATACCCGGGCGGTGCCGACCGCCCGGGTAACTCCGACACCCCTTTGAAAGCAATCCCATGACCCGCCCCCGCATCCGCTGGCATATCGTTGTATTTCTGGCACCTGCCGTACTCGTCTATACCGCTGTGATGATTTTCCCGCTGTTCAACACACTGCGCCTTGCACTGTATACAGAGGTTGATCAGGCTCGCGTGTTTGTCGGATTGCAGAATTTCCGGACCCTGTTTTTCGATCCCAACTGGTCGGATCAATTCTGGAATGCTCTGGGTAATAATTTTTGGTTCTTCCTGATCCATATGTTGGTTCAGAACCCGATCGGCATCGCGCTGGCCGCCCTTCTCAGCCACCCCCGCCTACGGTTTGCCGCCCTGTATCGCTCGGCGATCTTTATTCCTACGATCCTCAGCTTTGTGATCGTGGGCTTTGCCTGGAAACTGATCCTGTCGCCGATCTGGGGCATTGCGCCTTCGATGCTGGATGCTGTTGGGCTTAAGTCCCTCTTTGCACCGTGGTTGGGCAAAGAGGAATACGCACTGACCGCACTGGCGTTGATTTCGGTCTGGCAGTTTGTCGGCATCCCAATGATGTTGATCTACGCCGCGCTGTTGACCATCCCCGAAGAAATTCTTGAGGCCGGAGAGATCGACGGGATCACCGGAACTGCGGCCTTCTGGAAAATCAAACTGCCGCTGATCCTGCCGTCGATCGGGATCATCTCGATCCTGACCTTCGTGGGGAATTTCAACGCATTCGATCTGATCTACGCGTCACAAGGCGCGCTGGCGGGGCCGGATTTCTCGACCGATATTCTTGGTACCTTCATGTACCGCACATTCTTTGGCTTCCAGCTTCAATTGGGTGACCCGCATATGGGTTCGGCTATCGCCGGGGCGATGTTCGCCATCATCCTTGTGGGGGTCTGTATCTACCTGTTCGGCATCCAGACCCGGATGCGCCGGTATCAATTGTGAGGGCCACGCGATGAACAAAGCACGTCATAACCCCCTCAACATGGTCGCGATGCACGGCGCGCTGATCCTGTACACGCTGATCGCGCTGTTTCCGGTCTTTGTTATCCTGATCAACAGTTTCAAATCCCGCCGCGCGATCTTCCGTGAACCACTGGCCCTGCCCAATGCCGACAGCTTCTCGATGATTGGCTATGAGACGGTGATGAAGCAGGGAGATTTCTTCCTGTATTTCCAAAACTCGATGATTGTCACCGTGGCATCGCTGTCCTTCATCCTGCTTTTTGGCGCGATGGCCGCCTATGCGTTGTCGGAATACCAGTTCAAGGGCAACCTGATCATGGGGCTGTATCTGGCGCTGGGGATCATGATCCCCATCCGTATCGGCACCGTGGCGATCCTTGAGATGATGGTGGCGACCGGGCTGGTAAACTCGCTCTGGGCGCTTATCCTGGTGTATACGGCTCAAGGGTTACCACTGGCCGTATTCATCCTGTCCGAATTCATGCGACAAGTCAGCGATGACCTGAAGAATGCCGGGCGCATCGACGGTTTGTCCGAATACACGATATTCTTCCGCCTTGTTCTGCCTCTGGTCCGGCCCGCGATGGCGACCGTGGCCGTGTTCAACATGATCCCGATCTGGAACGACCTTTGGTTCCCGTTGATCCTGGCCCCAGCCGAAGAAACCAAGACCCTGACGCTGGGAAGCCAAGTATTCATCGGCCAGTTCGTGACCGATTGGAACGCAGTTCTGTCGGCCTTGTCGATGGCGATCCTGCCGGTGCTTGTCCTGTACGTCATCTTCTCGCGCCAGCTGATCCGCGGCATCACATCCGGAGCAGTCAAATGACCCGCGTTCTGATTGCAGGCCTCGGCAATATGGGTTTGAGCCACGCGCTGGCGCACCATCACCACCCCGACGCGCAGATCGTTGGTTTGGTGAACCGGTCCGGCCGTGTAGATCACCCGGACCTCACCAAGTACCCGGCCTATTCCGATTTCGACGCGGCACTGGCTGAAACCAAACCCGATCTGGTCGTGGTCGCGACCTACTCTGATAGCCACGCGGACTTTGCATGTGCGGCCATGGAGGCTGGCGCACATGTGTTTGTTGAAAAACCGCTGGCCACTAATGTCGCCGACGCCCGGCGTGTGGTCGAAACAGCAACGCGGCTAAATCGTAAGCTGGTAGTCGGGTATATCCTGCGCCATCACCCCTCTTGGATGCGGCTGATTGATGAGGCGCGCAATCTTGGCGGGCCCTACGTGTTCCGGTTGAACCTGAACCAGCAGTCGTCGGGCGCGGAATGGGAAACGCATAAGGCACTGATGCAAACCACTTCGCCCATTGTCGATTGCGGCGTGCACTATGTCGACGTGATGTGCCAGATCACCGATGCGAAGCCTGTCCGCGTGCATGGTATGGGCCTGCGCCTGTCGGATGAAATCGCACCGGACATGTACAATTACGGCCAGTTTCAGGTGGTCTTCGACGACGGCTCGGTCGGCTGGTATGAGGCCGGATGGGGCCCGATGATGTCTGAAACCGCGTTCTTCGTGAAAGATATCGTTTCGCCCAACGGGTCCGTTTCGATTACCGATGGAAACAAAGGCGCCTCCGCCGACATTGACGGCCATACCAAAGTCGGCGGCTTGCTGGTCCATACACCGCAAGGCGACCACATGATCGAGATGCCGGACGAACCCGGCCATCAAGAACTCTGCGATGCCGAGCAGGCTTATATGCTGCGCGCCATCGCCGAAGATATCGACCTGACCCGTCATATGAATGACGCCGTCCAATCGCTCGCCATTTGTCTGGCTGCGGATCAAAGCATCCGAACCGGCCAGCCCGTTTCCCTTGAGGAGCCCGCATCATGACCGCCCTGACGCTGAACAATGTGAACAAGTCCTTTGGCAACGTGCAAGTCCTGAAAGACATCACGCTGGAGGTTGAAGAAGGCGAATTCGTCGTCTTTGTCGGCCCGTCGGGCTGCGGCAAGTCCACCCTGCTGCGGGTGATTGCGGGGCTAGAGGATGCATCATCCGGTGAGATCAACATTGGCGGGCAGCAGGTCAATCTGGTGCCGCCATCCAAGCGCGGGATCGCGATGGTGTTCCAAAGCTATGCGCTCTATCCCCACCTCAGCGTTCGGGGCAATATGACCCTTGCACTGAAGCAGGAAAAGCAGCCCAAATCGGAAATCGAAGGCCGCGTGGCCAAAGCCAGCCGGATGCTGAACCTCGAGCCCTATCTGGATCGCTTCCCCTCGGAATTGTCGGGCGGTCAGCGTCAGCGGGTTGCCATTGGCCGCGCCATCGTGCGCGAACCCAAACTGTTCCTGTTTGATGAGCCCCTGTCCAATCTGGATGCCGCGCTGCGCATGAACACGCGGATCGAGATCGCCAATCTGCATCGCGCACTGGACGCCTCGATGATCTATGTCACCCATGACCAGACCGAGGCCATGACGCTCGCCGACAAGATCGTTGTCCTGCGCGACGGCCGGGTGGAACAGATCGGCAGCCCGATGGAGCTGTATAACAACCCCGCGAACCAGTTCGTGGCCGGGTTCCTCGGCTCTCCGTCAATGAATTTCCTGCCGCAGGGGTTGCTGAACGAAAGCGGTCAGAACACGATTGGCATCCGGCCCGAGGACCTGTTTGTTGCAGATGACGGACCACTCACCGCGCGTGTCAGCCATGTTGAGAAGCTGGGCGGAGACACAAATGTCATCGCGCAGATCAACGAACACGCCATAACCGCCCGGCTGTTTGGCCAGCATGCGATATCCGAAGGGCAGGAATTGCGTTTCGCCTATTCTCCGGACAAGGCCTATCGGTTCAATGCGGACGGTCAGCGCCTTACCTGACCGCTTTTCCTGTCAAAAAGCCAATAAAAACAAGATGTGATCAGCCCGTTTTGACGGGCTGATCACATCGGCGTATCCTTACGCATCCCGAGTAAATCTGTTTCCTGAGTATCCCGGCGCCATCGTTAATGGTGCTGTTATCACCCTGTCACAAATGCCCTCTAAATGCGTTTCATCGACTTTTCACCGACAGCCAGGAGCAATCCATGAAAGACGTTGACCCTACCACACTTTCCGCCGACGACTGGGACGAGCTGCATTTCCCCCGCCCTGAAGAAAACGACTTTGACCATGTCGTCGAAAGCGCCATTTCCCGCCGTGGATTTCTGTCCGGCGTCGTGGCCTTCGGCTCTGGCGCGGCTGCGTTGGGAACCGGCCTGCTTGGCTCGACCTCGGCGCAGGCACAAGCAGCATCCCGGTTCGCTTTCACCCCGATTGCCGCACAAACTGATGGCACCGTCCATGTGCCTGAAGGGTTTGAGTGGAAGATCTTGATGCGCTGGGGCGATCCGCTGTTTTCGGATGCCGATGGCTATGACCTCGCCGAGGGCGGCCCGGTCGAGAACTCGGACCGCATCTTTGGCGAGAATACCGACGGCATGGAGACCTTTACCTTCCAAGGTCATGAGCTGATTGCGATCAATCACGAATATCCGAACGGTAAAATCAACCTGCCCGCTGCGCAGGAAGGTGTTCCGGCCAGTGCTGACGACGTGCGCAAACTGCAGAACCTGCAGGGTGTGACGGTGATGGAAATCACCGAAGGCCCCGAAGGTTGGTCCGTGGTCAAGGACAGCCCGTTCAACCGGCGCATCCACCACAACACTGAGATGAACATCGTCGGCCCCGCTGCCGGCCACGACCTGCTGAAGACCGAGGCCGACCCGACCGGCACAACCTCGCTGGGCACCATGAACAACTGTGGTGCAGGCAAGACGCCCTGGGGCACGTATCTGACCTGCGAAGAGAACTTTAACGGCTATTTCGGGTCCAGCGACGAAAACGCCAGCTACGATCAAAAGGTCGCGGACGGCTTCAAGCGCTATGGCGTCAAAGCCGAAAGCTGGAATGGCTACGAACTGTTCGATCCGCGGTTCGACACCTCCAAAAACCCAAACGAGCCGCACCGAGTGGGATGGATCGTTGAAATCGACCCGACCAAACCGGACAGCACCCCGGTCAAACACACCGGTCTTGGCCGTTTCAAGCATGAGAATGCCGAGGTGACTCTGGCCGCTGATGGCCGCGTGGTTGTCTATATGGGTGATGATGAGCGGGGCGAGTATCTGTACAAATTCGTCTCGAACGGCACCTATCAGCCCGGCGGCGAAACCCAGAATCTGTTGAACGACGGCACGCTTTATGTGGCGAAATTCGATGACGACATGACAGGCACCTGGCTGCCGCTGACGCCGGATGCAACCGGCATGGATGCGGCGGATATTGCGATCTTCACCCGATTGGCGGCATCCAAGGCGGGTGGCACGACCATGGATCGCCCTGAATGGGTGGCGTCCAGCCCGGTAGCGGTCGAAGCCTATTGCTGCCTAACCAACAACAAGAACCGCGGCGTGAAACCAAATGCCGGGGGAGACGACACGTCGACCAATGGCCCCAACCCGCGTGAGGCCAATAAATATGGCCAGATCGTTCGCTGGAAACCGGACAACGACGACCACGCAGCCGACGCGTTCGTTTGGGATCTCTATGTCATGGCGGGTAATCCGACAGTGCATTCTGACGCCCGCGCCGGATCGGCCAATGTGAACGAGGGCAACCTGTTCAACTCACCCGACGGAATGACCATTGACTCGACTGGTCTGGTCTGGATCCAGACCGACGGCAATGACGACAACGAAGAAGACTTTGCAGGCCACGGCAACAACCAGATGCTGGTCGGTGATCCGGTCACGGGCGAAATCGCCCGCTTCATGACCGGTCCAAACGGGTGTGAGGTCACGGGGCTGGCTTGGTCCAGCGATCTGCGCACCATGTTTGTCGGCATTCAGCATCCCGGCAGCGAATGGCCGGATGGAGGCACGCCGCGCTCATCGGTGATCACGATCAAGCGCACCGATAACGGGCTGGTCGGTTAAGCTGTTCCAGATTGTCCCCGGTCCTATGGATCGGGGACATCTATTCCTCAGATATCCTTACCTGGCGGCTCCAACGGTCCGCCCGGAGCCATCAGGTGGCGCTCGGACAGCCAGGGGTTAAGCTCCAAGGCATGTGACAGTGCCGCACGGGCTTCATCAATCCGATGCAAGCCAAGCAGCGTCAGGGCGCGCCCGCTGATCGCCGCGACATGGTTCGGAGACAGCTCGATCGCCTTGTCCAGATCCGGCAGTGCAGATGCGAAATCCTGGCTAAGATAATATGCAAAGGCGCGCTGATTGTACCCCTCGGCATAGTGCGGGCAGTATTCGATGAGCTTGTCAAACTCCTCGATGGCGCCCCGAAGGTCCCAGCCACTGCGGCGGGTCATGCCCCGGTCCAGAACGGCCTGCGCAACAGCGTCGGGCGCATCGGTCCAGAACTCCCATAATTGATTGGAAAATGTCTGGGCTTCGGCCTCGTTTCCAACATCCTGAATTTGCGCGATTACGGCCGAGATGCTTTCGGTATGATCCGGCGAGGACGGGCATTCTTCAGACCAGGCGACACCAGGAGGGGCCACCAACACTAGCAGAGGGAACACAAAACGCTTCATACGCGTATGGTGACGCGCTTGCGCAATTCGTCAACCCACCCTGTCCAAAGCGCCTGAAACAACGGTTTCCTTAACTGCCTCCATCGCCACAAAGGTCGAGGTATTCGCCACATGCGGAAGCGAGGATATCTTCTCAGCCAAAACGGCGCGGTATTCCGACATTGAACCAGTGCGGATTTTCAGCAGATAGTCGAAATTCGACGCGATCATATGGGCTTGCTCGATTTCGGGCACCTTGCGGACTGCGGCGTTAAACTCGGCCAGTGCCTTCTCTCTTGTGTCGGTCAGGCGCACCTCGACAAAAGCCACATGGTCCAGCCCCAGTCGGATCGGGTCCAGTAAGGCGCGATACCCGGTGATCACCCCGCTAGCCTCAAGTCGCTTTAGACGCGCCTGGGTTGGGGATTTCGACAGCCCGATCCGCCGCGCTAGGTCGGCAACTGATATGCGCCCATCCTCTGAGAGAATCGCCAAGATCGCTCGATCAAACCGATCCAAATCCGGAAAGCTCATTTGCACGGCATTATCCCCTAAATACAGTCCATCCGACCAGATGAATTAAAAAATACGGCAATCGTCCTGAGAAATCGACATTATATTCAACAAAAGCCTGGAGGATTCATGTCACACAGCCTGAGCACCCATATCGACAGCCAAACCTACGCTGATCAAACCGCCGTTCTCGACAATCTTATCGATCATGCCGCGCTGTCTGAAACTGATCGAGCCCAAATCTGTGCGGCAGCCGCCCAGCTTGTGCGTGATATTCGATCCAGTACATCGCCGGGCATGATGGAGGTGTTTCTGGCCGAATATGGCCTGTCTACCGATGAGGGCGTGGCGCTGATGTGTCTGGCCGAAGCGCTGCTGCGCGTGCCGGATGCCGACACGATCGATGCTCTCATCGAAGACAAGATCGCGCCGTCCGACTGGGGCAAGCATCTTGGGCAATCCTCCTCGCCGCTGGTGAATGCCTCGACTTGGGCGCTGATGCTGACCGGTAAAGTCCTCGACGACGGCAAGCCCTCGCCTGTCAGTGCCCTGCGAGGTGCGATCAAAAGACTGGGTGAACCGGTTATCCGCACGGCCGTCGGGCGCGCAATGAAGGAAATGGGTCGTCAGTTCGTGCTGGGCGAGACCATCCAGTCGGCCATGGAACGTGCCAGCGGGATGGAGGCCAAGGGCTATACCTATTCCTACGATATGCTGGGTGAAGCCGCACGGACCGAGGCCGACGCGGCCCGATATCATTTGTCTTATTCCCGTGCCATCACCGCCATTGCAGAGGCCTGCACCCATGATGACATTCGCGCCAATCCAGGCATCTCGGTAAAGCTGTCAGCACTGCACCCCCGGTATGAGTTGGCCCAGGAACAGCGAGTGATGGCCGAGCTTGTCCCGCGCCTGCGCGCTCTGTGCCTTTTGGCCAAAGCCGCTGGCATGGGCCTGAACATCGACGCCGAAGAGGCCGACCGCCTGTCGCTGTCCCTGCAGGTCATCGAAGCGGTGATGGCCGAGCCTGCACTCGCAGGATGGGACGGGTTCGGAATTGTGGTTCAGGCCTATGGTCCGCGTGCTGGAATCGCTCTGGACGCGCTCTATGGAATGGCCGAGCGCTATGACCGCAAACTGATGGTGCGGCTGGTCAAAGGCGCCTATTGGGATACCGAAATCAAGCGCGCTCAGGTTGAAGGCGTAGAGGGTTTTCCGGTGTTTACCAGCAAGGCCGTGACCGATGTCTCCTATATTGCTAATGCGCGAAAATTGCTGGGCATGACCGACAGGATCTATCCGCAGTTTGCCACCCATAACGCCCATACGGTCAGTACAATTCTGCAAATGGCAACTGATCAGCCTTTCGAATTTCAGCGGCTGCACGGGATGGGAGAAACCCTGCACCATCTGGTTAAGAACGCAAACAACACACGCTGCCGCATATATGCGCCTGTCGGGGCCCATCGTGACTTGCTGGCCTACCTGGTGCGGCGACTGCTTGAGAATGGTGCAAACTCTTCATTCGTGAACCAAATCGTGGATGATACTGTTCCCCCGGAGGAGGTTGCGGCCGATCCGTTTCTCACTCTCCTCGAACCGGCGCGCGCCATTCCAACCGGACCCGAGCTGTTTCAACCCGAGCGGCCCAATTCGCAGGGGTTTGACCTGCGGCACATTCCCACTTTGGACCGGGTCAACGCCGCGCGGGACGCGTTTCGGACGCATCACTGGTATGCGCGCCCGTTGTTGTCCGGCGATGCGCGGCCCGATGACGATCAGCCCATCGTCAACCCCGCACAGTCGCGGGATCGCCCCGGTGCCGTTGCCCCGGCCAGCGCACAAGATGTCGAGCTTGCTTTGACTGCAGCCACCCCCTGGCAGGTAGTGGCAGATCAACGCTCGCAGGTTCTGAATGCCGCCGCCGACCTTTACGAGACCCATTTCGGTGAACTTTTCGCCCTGCTGGCCCGTGAGGCTGGTAAGTCCCTGCCCGATGCAGTCGCCGAACTGCGCGAGGCGGTAGATTTCCTGCGCTATTATGCGGCGAATATACCCGACGCAGAACCAGCGGGTGTGTTCACCTGTATCAGCCCGTGGAACTTTCCGCTGGCCATTTTCACCGGTCAAATATCCGCCGCTTTGGCCACTGGGAATGCGGTATTGGCAAAGCCCGCACCGCAGACACCATTGATCGCGCATCGCGCCGTTGAATTGCTGCACGAGGCCGGAGTGCCACGCAGCGCGCTACAGTTGCTGCCGGGCGGTCCATCGGTGGGCGCAGCCCTGACCTCGGACCCGAGGGTGTCGGGAGTGGCCTTTACCGGCTCGACCGGGACCGCCCTGAAAATCCGTGCAGCCATGGCCGGAAACTTGCGACCGGGAACGCCTCTGATCGCGGAAACCGGTGGTCTGAATGCGATGATCGTGGACAGCACCGCCCTGCCCGAACAGGCGGTTCAGTCGATCATCGAAAGCGCATTCCAATCAGCGGGACAAAGGTGCTCGGCGTTGCGCTGTCTTTATGTCCAAGAAGACATTGCCGATGATCTTCTGACCATGCTGACAGGGGCCATGGACGCGCTGCTGGTTGGCGATCCCTGGTTGATTTCAACCGATTGCGGTCCCGTGATCGACGAAGATGCACGCCTTGGTATCGCTGATCACATCGCATTGGCACGGTCCGAAGGGCGTGTCCTGAAAGAGATGTCCGTCCCCGGCGACGGCACGTTCATCGCCCCAACCCTTATCGAAATCCCCGGCATTGCCGAGTTGGAGCGCGAGGTGTTTGGCCCCGTCCTGCATGTAGTGCGGTTCAATTCCTCGGAGTTGGATCAGATCATCGCCGATATCAACGCCACAGGATATGGGCTGACCTTTGGCCTGCACACACGGATCGACGACCGCGTTCAGCACATCACCGAAGCTGTTCATGCCGGAAACATCTACGTCAATCGCAACCAGATCGGCGCCATAGTTGGATCGCAACCCTTTGGCGGCGAGGGTCTGTCGGGGACCGGCCCAAAGGCGGGCGGGCCGAACTACCTGACCCGCTTCTGCGCCCCGGACCGGCAGGTCAGTCCCGAGCAATGGTCCACCGATATGACCGATCTACCATTGCCAGAAGGAAAATCTGCTGAGATCAGGGCGCGGTTGCTGCCCGGTCCGACGGGTGAATCGAACCGCCTGAGTGAATTCTCACGCGCACCGCTATTGTGTATGGGTCCCGGAGTTGAAGCCGCACAAGCGCAGGCCAACGCGGTCAAAGCACTGGGCGGGCGGGCTATCACTGCTATCGGCGCGTTAGACCTGCACCGGCTTGAAAACCTGACTGGCTTCTCGGGCGTATTGTGGTGGGGCGACGACGCAACCGGTCAGGAAATCGAGCGTCATCTGTCCCGGCGTGCAGGCCCGATCATCCCTCTGATCCCCGGCCAGCCAGATCGCACCCGCGTTCTGGGAGAACGACATGTCTGTGTCGACACAACTGCTGCGGGTGGGAATGCCGCATTGCTGGGGGGTGCGGCCTAAACAGGCCTTGACGCTGGGCAGCCAACCGCCCAGCGTCGCACCATGTTTCCAATTCGTGACCATAACCCTTCGGGACGCACACCGTATGTCATCTATCTGTTGATGGCTGCAAATATCCTGATTTTCCTCAGCTATGCGGGAAGCATGGAGAACCAGCGGCTGATCACCCAGCTGTATACCGACTATGCGGTGGTGCCCGCCCGGATTACGGACGGCTATACGCTTGAGACCCTCGTGACCTCGATGTTCCTGCATGGCGGCTGGATGCATCTGGCAGGAAACATGCTGTTCCTGTGGATCTTCGGCGACAACCTCGAAGACGAGATGGGCCACCTGCCCTTTCTGCTGTTCTATCTTGCCGCCGGTATCGGGGCCGGTCTGATCCACGTCGTCACAGCGCCACAATCTCTGGTCCCTACGATTGGTGCGTCTGGCGCAATAGCTGGCGTCATGGGTGGCTATTTGTTGATGTTCCCCAAAGCGCGCGTGGACATCCTGCTTGTTCTGGTGATCTATTTCCGTGTCTTCTCGATCCCGGCGTTTGTCATGCTAGGCGTGTGGCTGGGTATGCAGTTCATTGGAAGCCTGTCCAGCAACCCCGACGAGGGCGGCGTCGCCTATTGGGCCCATACCGGGGGCTTCCTTGTTGGTTTGCTCTTGTGCATACCCCTTTGGTTGCGGCGCGGCGCGAGTGACTATTGGAACCGCACCCATGGGCATCCGCCCCATCCAGAGCACGAATACAAGCTGTCACAATCCCGCATCCCCCGCATCCCGCACCGGTAAGCGCCCACCGCTGAGCAAGGTAACCTCTTGCGCGGCGGCTTGTACCAATCGGCCTAATTCCGGCGCGCGTTCAGTGCTGAACCGGGCGGTAGGGCCAGATACGGAAATGCCCGCACAGGGTTCCCCCCGGTCGTTGAAGATGGCCGCACCGATGCATGACATCCCCTCGTATCGTTCCTCCCGATCATGCGACCACCCGCGGGCCCGGGTCTGATCCAGATCGCTTTGCAGTGCATCGCCGGGCACCAGTGTTTGAGGCGTGAAGACCTTTGTGTCCAACGTGCCCAGCGCTTTGATCAATGCAGCCTCGTTCAACGCGGCCAAGATCGCCTTACCGGTGCCCGAGGCATACATCGGTGTCCGCGCGCCCGGTGGAAAAAAAGCCCGGATCGGATTGGCCGTTTCGACCTGCCCCACAAACACCACTTCGGCCCCGTCCGGAACGGCCAGATTCGCCGTTTCGCCGCTATCCTGCATCAGCCGGCGTAAAATGGGCCTTCCGATTTCGATAACACCATTACGGCGTAGAAAGGACGCTCCGGTGCGATAGGTCTCGATCCCGATCATCCATTCTTGACGCTCTTCATCAAAGGCGACGAAACCGTGCTTCTGCAGCGTCACCAGAATTCGGTGTGTTGTGGCCGTGGGCACATCAACTTCGCGCGCCAAATCGCTGAGTGCTGCGCGTTCCAGACTGGCTACTGTGGTCAAAACGCTAAGCGCCCGATCCAGCGATTGCATGGTCCCGGCCGAGCTTTCCTTGAACAGCGATTTTGGTCTGCCGCGTGGCCTTTTCTGCGTTTCCATCCCAGGCATTTCCTTTCAGCTGTCCAAAGTTTCTCGCGTCCGGATTTCTTGTATGTAAAAATGAAAAACGGAAAAGTTCAATATATCAGTAGCTTAATATTTATCTTCAATAAATGAAAATATTTTTCAAGAAAATTGCGTAATGCAGCTTTTTCCCGGACACTTATCTCCAAAGCAGAGGAACAAGCCATGTCGAACCAAAACCCGGTTTTCATTCCCGGCCCGACCAACATACCTGATAGATTGCGCCTGGCCATGCAGGTCCAGACGCAGGATCATCGCGCGCCGGACTTTGTCCAGACATTTGCACCCGTACTGGAAGACACAAAGAAGGTCTTTGATACCGCTACGGCCCAGATCGTTACCTTTCCCGCCAGCGGCACAGGTGGATGGGAGGCTGCAATCACCAACACGCTCAGCCCCGGTGATAAGGTCCTGATTGCGCGCTATGGCGTTTTCAGCCACCGCTGGATTGATCTGTGTACACGTCACGGGCTTGACGTTCAGGTCATCGACTGCCCTTGGGGCAGCGGCGCCCCCGCCGACCAATTTCAGACGGTTCTGACTGGGGACAAAGCGCATGAAATTCGCGCCGTTCTGGTCACTCATAATGAAACGGCGACAGGGGTGCTTTCGGATATCGGGGCTGTAAGGCGGGCGATGGATGCCGCCAATCACCCGGCGCTTTTGATGGTGGACTGCGTCAGCTCTTTGGCCTCTGTACCGTTCGAGTTCGACCGCTGGGGCGTCGACATCGCGGTTTCGGGATCGCAGAAGGGATTCATGTTGGCCACTGGCATGGCCATCCTTTGCGTCAGCCAGAAAGCGCTGGACGCGATGGAAACCGCAGAGCTGCACCGGACCTTTTTCGATTTCCGGGATATGATGGCGGCCAATGCGACCGGAGGGTTTCCCTACACACCACCTCTGCAACTGATCTACGGGCTGCGTGAAAGCCTGAAGATGCTGTTTGAAGAAGGCTTACCTAATGTTTACGCCCGTCATCATCGGCTTGCCGAGGGTGTCCGGCGCGCCGTCGATGCTTGGGGGCTGGAACTGGTTGCTCAATCGCCAGACCTTTACTCGGACACGGTCAGCGCAATCTACGTGCCCGAAGGGTTCGACAGCAACATTCTGACCGACCATGCCTTTAACACCTACGGGATGTCCTTTGGTGTTGGCCTGGGCCAGTTGCACGGCAAGGCGTTCCGTATCGGGCATCTGGGCAGTCTGACAGATGCGATGGTCCTGTCCGGACTCTGTACGATCGAGATGGCAATGGCCGATCTAAGCTATCCGATCACGTTGGGCTCTGGCGTCGCCGCAGCCCAGGAACACTTTCGCGCCACACCCGGCAACCGAACCGAGGCCGCGGCGTAAGGAGAATGACAATGTTGGATCACCCCTCTGCCGCGGATCTGACGATCGAGGACATGCGTGTCGCGCATGATCGGATCAAACCGCATATCCGCCGAACTCCGGTCATGGTTTCGGACCACCTGAATGACCTGACCGGCGCGCAGCTGTTCTTCAAATGCGAAAATTTCCAAGAAGCCGGGGCCTTTAAGGTGCGTGGGGCCTGCAACGCTGTATTCGGCCTTGCAGACCATTTGATGCCCAAGGGTGTCTGCACGCATTCCAGCGGCAACCACGCCTTGTCTTTGTCTTATGCGGCCGGCCGCCGCGGTATTCCGTGCAACGTGGTCATGCCGCGCACAGCCCCGCAGGCCAAGAAGGATGCAGTTCGCCGATATGGCGGTACAATCACCGAATGTGACCCTTCGACAAGCTCGCGCGAAGCAACATTTGCCGAGGTTCAGGCCCGAACCGGTGGCGAATTTGTTCACCCCTATAACGACCCGCGTGTGATTACCGGTCAGGCCACCTGCTCCGCCGAACTGCTGGAACAGACTGGTGGTATGGACGCCGTTATCGCGCCCATCGGCGGTGGCGGCATGATTTCAGGCACCTGTCTGACGGTTTCGAACCTTGCGCCCGAGACCGCAATTTATGCAGCGGAACCGGAACAGGCGGATGACGCTTACCGGTCATTCAAGGCCGGTCATATCATCGCAGACGACGCACCCAAGACAGTTGCGGATGGGCTGCTGGTGCCCCTGAAAGAAAACACCTGGCATTTCGTATCCAACCACGTGACCGATATTTTTACCGCCTCGGAAGAGGAAATCATCGAAGCGATGAAACTGACCTGGAAGCACCTGCGCGTGGTGATGGAGCCGTCTTCGGCGGTTCCTCTGGCAACCATTTTGAAGAACCCAGAGGTTTTCCAAGGCAAGCGCATTGGGGTCATCGTGACCGGTGGCAATGTAGACCTGGACAAACTGCCCTGGCTGAAAGGGTAAGGAGAAACAACATGAACAAGACCGTAAATTTTGAAGACCTCGAGGTCGGCTTCGACATCCCTGCCGCGATCGGCATGGACGAAAGCGAGATACAGACGCCTTGCCTGATCCTTGATCTGGACGCGCTAGAGAGCAACATCCGAAAGATGGGCGATTTCGCAAAGGCCCATGGGATGCGCCATCGTGTTCATGGCAAGATGCACAAATCGGTCGATGTGGCCAAGCTGCAGGAACGGTTGGGCGGTTCGGTCGGCGTCTGCTGTCAGAAAGTGTCGGAAGCCGAGGTATTTGCCCGTGGCGGCATTACGGACATCCTTGTATCCAACCAGGTGCGCGACCCGGTCAAGATTGACCGACTGGCACGGCTGCCCAATTTCGGCGCACGTATCATTGTCTGCGTGGACGATATCGACAATATCTCCGACCTTTCGGCTGCCGCCTCGCGTCACGGTACAGAACTGGAAGTGTTCATCGAGATCGACTGCGGCGCAGGGCGCTGTGGTGTAACCACGACACCGGCGGTCATCGAGATTGCCAAAGCTGTGCAAGCAGCGCCAAATCTGAAATTCACCGGCATTCAGGCCTATCAGGGTGCGATGCAACATCTCGACACCTATGAGGCCCGTAAAGAGAAGCTGGATGTAGCCATTGCCATGGTCAAAGACGCTGTCGCCGGGTTGAAAGCAGAAGGGATCGAGTGCGAACTGGTTTCGGGCGGCGGCACCGGTTCCTATTACTTCGAAAGTAACTCGGGCGTTTACAACGAATTGCAATGCGGCTCTTACGCCTTCATGGACGCGGATTATGGGCGGATTCTGGATCAGAACGGCCAGCGGATTGATCAGGGAGAATGGGAAAATGCGCTATTCATCCTGACCAGCGTCATGAGCCACGCCAAAGCAGACAAGGCCATCTGCGACGCCGGCCTCAAGGCGCAGTCGGTCGATAGCGGCCTGCCCTTTGTGTTCGGGCGTGATGATGTCGAATACCTCAAGTGCTCGGACGAGCATGGGGTTATCGGGGATCCAGACGGCGTACTGAAGGTCAATGACAAGCTGCGGTTGGTGCCGGGCCACTGTGACCCCACCTGCAATGTCCATGATTGGTATGTGGGCGTACGGGGCGGCAAAGTCGAAGCCCTGTGGCCGGTCTCGGCCCGCGGGAAAGCCTATTGAGATGCGGGATGTTATGAAAAGCGACGGCCTGCTGATTGTAGGCGAAGATCTGTGCGAGAAACTGGTAGGACGCCAGCAGGCCTTTGACGCGGTACAGGCTGTGTTCGGTGCGATGGCTAAAGGTGGCGCGTGGAACTTTCCCGTTATCCGCGAGGCTTTGGGCCATGCCGACGCTCTCTATGGGTTCAAATCGGGATTTGACCGCGACGGTCAGGTGCTGGGCCTCAAATCCGGTGGATACTGGCCGGGCAATGCGGCGAAGGGCCTGACCAACCACCAATCCACGGTGTTTCTGTTCGACCCCGATACCGGGCGATTGTCCGCGCTTGTCGGGGGCAATTACCTGACAGCGGTGCGCACAGCGGCCTCTTCGGCGGTTTCGATCGCGCAGCTGGCGCGGCAAGACGCAAGAGTACTTGGTATGGTCGGGGCCGGACATCAGTCAACTTTCCAGCTGCGGGCGGCGGCGGAACAGCGCGACTTCGAAAAGGTCATTGCCTGGAACCCGCATCCCGACATGCTGCCCCGCCTTGCAGCTGTGGCCACTGAGGTTGGGTTGGAATTCGAGGCCGTCAGCCAACAGGAGCTTGGCGCACAGGCGGATGTGATCATCACCATCACCTCGGCTTTTGAGCCGCTCTTGATGAAAGACTGGATCAAGCCCGGCACGCATCTGGCTTGCATGGGCACCGACACCAAAGGCAAGCAAGAGGTCGACGCGGATCTCGTCGCTGCGGCGACTGTCTTTACCGACGAGGTCGCCCAGTCCGTGACAATCGGCGAGGCCCAACATGCCATCAGCCTTGGCGCCTTGACCGAGGATGCAATCGCGCCCATCGGCGCCGTCATCAATGGTGACCACCCCGGTCGGACAAGCGACGATCAGATCACTCTGTTTGATGGAACCGGGGTCGGGTTGCAGGATCTTGCAGTCGCCTCAGTCGCTGCACGATTGGCTGAAGAGGCGGATCTAGCCCAGCGCGCGACCCTCTGAAACGAAAAAGCGCGCCTCAATCGGGCGCGCTTGCTTAACCTGCCTGTTGGTGGCTCAGCCCCGGATGACCTTGGAAAACTGATCAAAGATGGGCTCGTTGGAACAGATGAGCTCGCCATCCTCCAGCACGTTACCTTCCGGGTTCAAAGCCTGCACAAAGCCACCGGCCTCTTTCACGATGATGATCCCGGCGGCAACATCCCAGGCATTCAGACGGCGTTCCCAAAAGCCTTCATACCGGCCAGCAGCAACATAAGCCATGTCCAGCGCTGCTGCGCCCCACCGACGTACACCGGCGCAGACTGGCATCAGACGTGCCAGATCCTGCAGGGTCGCAGGCAAGTCAGACCGTCCGCCAAAAGGCAGCCCGGTCGAAAAGATCGACTCGATCATGCGGTGACGACCCGAAACGCGGATACGGGTGTCGTTCATCCATGCGCCTTCGCCATTTTCTGCAAAGAACATCTCGTCCTTGGCGGCGTCATAGATCACACCGGCAACAATTTTGCCTTTATGTTCCAACGCGATCGAGATCGCCCAGTGCGGCAGGCCGTGCAGAAAATTCGTGGTGCCATCCAGCGGATCCACAATCCAGCGGCGGGTGGGATCTTCACCGGCAATCTCGCCGCCCTCTTCGGCCAGCCAGCCATAGGTCGGGCGCGCGCCAAGCAGTTCCTCTTTCAGGATCGCCTCGGCTGCAATGTCTGCCTTGGACACAAAGTCCCCGGCGCCTTTCATCGACACCTGAAGGTTCTCGACTTCACGAAAATCCTTGACCAGTGAACGCCCCGCTTTGCGCGCGGCTTTGATCATGATGTTGAGGTTTGCACTGCCAACCATTGTCCAAAGGCTCCTGTCCGGTCAAACCGCGCGTATACTGGGGCAATGCGCCCTTGCCAAGAGGAATGATACGCATAGCAGACCCGCGTTTTGTGCCTATTGCTCCTGCAGCTTGCGCGCCTCGGTTTTGGCCAGCTTGATCAGCTCTTGCACAAAGGGTTTTTCAAGGTCCTCGGTGCGCACTGCAGCATAAAGGCGACGTGTAATGCCCGCCTTGGTCAGCGGGCGGGTAACATAGTCGGAATTATACTTCACCTCACGCACAACCCAGTCCGGCAGCACCGATATCCCCCGGTTTGACGCGACCAGCAACAGGATCACTGCGGTCAGCTCAACCTGCCGGATCGCAGCCGGTTCAACCCGCGCAGGGATCAGCAGCTGGCTGAATACATCCAACCGTGTCCGTTCGACCGGATAGGTAATCAGGGTCTGGCCCCGAAAATCTTCGGCCTCAATGAACTCTTTCTGGGCAAGCGGGTGTGTCGAAGCCGCGACAAACACCGCGTCATAGTCAAAGAGTTCGATGAATTCGACACCGGGCAGATCTTCTGGGTCCGAGGAAACAACCAGATCGACCTCTTCTTTTTGCAAAGCCGGCAAGGCATCAAAGGCTAGGCCGGGGCGGATATCGACATCCACATCGCCCCAGGATTTACGAAAGGATTCCAGCACCGGGAACAGCCACTCAAAACAGGCGTGGCATTCAATGGCGATATGCATACGGCCCGTGCGCCCGTCGCGCAAAGAAGAGAACTCCTGCTGTGTCGCCTCGACCTGCGGCAGGATCTGCTCGGCCAGGCGTAACAGCCGCAAACCGGCCGCCGAAAGTTTCATCGGTTTGGACCGGCGCAAGAACAATTCGACCCCGGCCTGATCCTCTAGGCCTTTGATTTGATGGCTCAACGCGGATTGAGTGATGTTCAGTTGATCTGCGGCACGGGCAAGCCCGCCACATTCATGGATCGCCTTGATCGTACGCAGGTGGCGGAATTCGATATGCATTGCGTGGAACTCATGTTGTTCTTGAATAATATGAGTTTGTCTCACAATGCGTTAGCTGGCACAAGGGTCAGAGATTTCACCCGTGAGGCCGAGATGACAAGACCAGAAGTTTCATTTGAATTTTTCCCGCCACAGACGCTTGAGGCTTCATTCCGCCTTTGGGATACGGTGCAAACACTGGCACCGCTTGAACCGCGCTTTGTTTCTGTCACCTATGGCGCGGGGGGCACCACGCGCGAGCTGACGCGCGATGCGGTGGCCACATTGCACAAGTCCTCTGGCCTGCCTGTTGCTGCACATCTGACTTGTGTGGATGCGTCACGTCAGGAAACACTGGAAATCGCAGATACCTTTGCTCGGGCGGGCGTGGAGAACATCGTCGCCTTGCGCGGTGATCCGCCCAAGGGTCAGGATCGGTTCACGCCGCACCCGGAAGGGTTCGCGGACTCGGTCGAATTGATCGAAGCACTGGCAGAAACCGAGATGTTCAGTATCCGTGTTGGCGCCTATCCGGACAAACACCCGGAAGCACAGGATTTTGCCGCCGATATCGACTGGCTAAAGGCCAAGCTGGACGCTGGGGCCGACGAAGCCCTGACTCAGTTCTTCTTTGAGGCCGAGACATTTTTCCGTTTCCGCGATGCCTGTGAAAAGGCAGGGATCGACAAGCCCATCGTTCCGGGCATCCTGCCGATCGAAAACTGGAAAGGGGCGCGCAACTTTGCCCGCAGATGCGGGACACATATTCCGGATTGGATCGAGAATGCCTTTGAGAAGGCCATTCGTGACGACCGCGAAGACCTGCTGGCCACCGCATTGTGCACAGAACTTTGTTCAGACCTGATCGAGGGCGGGGTGGACAAGCTCCACTTTTACACCCTGAACCGGCCGGAACTGACCCGGGATGTGTGCTTTGCCCTTGGCGTCACACCAAAGGCCGAGCTTCAGAACGTCGCTTGATATCCGCTTGTTTCAGACTGTGCACCCGAGGCCAAAACCCCGGGTGTTTTTGCGGAATAAGTTGGGATTACCCTGTCTGACTGGGCCACTTGAACAATCCAGCTGCAGCCTTAATCATTGTCGCGATAAACCGTTCAATTCTGTTACAAATTTGACTTTAGCAACCGCCCATTCATTGTGGGGCCGTATAGTTTGTTTATGAGTGAATTTAGTATGGAACCTTTTGACAAGGTTAGTGCCCGCGCCAATGCCTTCGGCACACTTGGTCTGGCTCAAAGCGCCAGTTCAGATGACATTCGAGAAGCCTGGCGCAACATCGCATTCGAAGCCCACCCCGACAAGAATGGCGGAGACGGTGCGGCCTTGGCCAACGCCAAGGCGGCCTATGATTTGCTGCGCAGCGAGGGGCTGGCTGGGAAAGGTCTGGCGGGCTCGGCGGCGGGGAAACCACGCCGCCCCCGATTGCGCAAACGCGTTATTCAGCTGGAAACCCAAGATATTGATGCCTGTCGTGCAATGCTGAATACGGCGCTGCCCCACTTGCAGGACACCCCGGTGGACAGTCAAGATGCGGATCGCCTGCAAGATGCTGACCACATTCCGGACGCTGTCGGCTTGCATGGCCGCAACCTGACTTATTTCATTTCCGCACCTGTCTGCGAAGGTGCTAACCGCGTCGCATTGCCGACGAGTGTTCTCGCTGGCTCCAAGCGCGTCAAGACAGAGATTCTGAGCTTTCAGTCCAAAGATGCGGGCACTGGCGAAGTTGTCGTACCCGTTGCGCTTGCGACCAAGAAATTTCCGGGCGCCCGCAGCGTGCGGATCAGATTCAACGCCGACCAGCAAACGCAGGATGAGTACTGGTTGGCCGGATGACAAACAAAAAGCCCGGCAAATCAATGCCGGGCTTTGCATCCGTTGCAGAACTCTCAGTTTGCGACCGGGCCTTCGGAGGTAAACTTCGGGATCACGCTGCTGGAGGCCCCGTCGGCCTCGATGCCCGGCCAGTTTCCTTCAGCCAGATTGATATTGCCGGGAATATCTTCTTCAAAGAACCCGACAACCACATCGGTAATGTTCAGATACAGCTTGTCATCAACAATCCGCCACAGGTTCGGGTTCGCAGGCACCTTGCCACCGCGTGACACGCCATAGGCGCAGTGACCGTCATATTGCGGCGCATAATAAGCAGGGTTTTCCAGGAACTTGTCCCGGTTCTCTTCGGTCGAGAATGCCCAGGTAACGCCGTTGTATTCGGCCGTAATATCTGACCTTCCGCGAACGGCTTCGGGCTGTGATTGACCGACAGCAACCTGATCCAGACTGCGATAGGCAACCACGTCATATCCCGACACCGCATAGCCGGTGCCGTCCACATACTGATCTCCTGCAAGGGCAGGCATGGCAAATGCCAAGGTCGCAACTAAGGTCCAGGCAAGTCGTTTCATAAGGGCGGTCCTTTTTTATTGGATGGATGATCGGCCCGGAATACGGGGCTGTGCAGAGAATAGGTGATTCCTCGATCGAACGCAGTCCCGCTCGCGTCGCTGTGACATCGAATGAGAAAACGTGAAGTCTTTTGCACTGAATGTTACAAAATCTTCCCAACAGGCAGGGTTGGACTTTGCCCTTTGCAATATTAGCTGTTCAAGCGAACGGATAATTCACCCGAACTTTGCTGAGAAAGGCAATAAATGAGCGAGCAATCGACCTATACGCCCCCTATGGTCTGGACATGGGACAGCCAAAACGGCGGACAATTCGCTAATATCAACCGCCCGATTGCGGGGGCAACTCATGACAAGGATTTGCCTGCTGGGCGCCATCCTCTGCAGCTCTATTCGCTTGCTACTCCGAACGGGGTAAAAGTAACCGTCATGCTGGAAGAGCTTCTGGCGCTAGGCCATGAAGAGGCCGAGTATAACGCCTGGCTGATCAACATCGGCGAGGGAGATCAGTTTAGTTCGGGCTTTGTAGAGGCCAACCCGAACTCGAAGATCCCTGCCCTGTGGGATCGGTCCGGTGAAAAACCTGTGCGCGTGTTCGAAAGTGCCTCGATTCTGTTTCACCTGGCTGAAAGGTTCAACGCTTTCCTACCCGAATCCGGGCCCGAACGGACAGAGGTGATGAACTGGGTTTTCTGGCAAATGGGCAGTGCACCATATCTGGGTGGCGGGTTTGGCCATTTCTACGCCTATGCGCCCGAGAAATGGGAATATCCCATCAACCGCTTTGCCATGGAAACCAAGCGGCAGCTGGATGTTCTGGATCGGGAGCTGTCCGAGAAAACCTATATCGCAGGCGAGGATTACTCTATCGCCGATATCGCGATCTGGCCCTGGTACGGACAACTGGTTCTTGGGCGCCTGTACAGCGCAGCCGAGTTCCTGGACGTCGAATCCTACAAGAACGTCATGCGCTGGGCCAAGGAGATTGACGCCCGTCCCGCCGTGAAACGCGGTCGCATGGTCAATCGTGCCTTCGGCGAAAAGCATACACAGCTTCACGAACGCCACGAGGCCGGCGACTTTGAAACGCGTACACAGGACAAGCTGGAGCCGGCAGCCGAATAAACAAACCGGGCTTCGCGGATCAATCTGCGAAGCCCCATTCTGCCATTACTTAAGCAAAGGCGGTTTGTCCGGATCGCGCCCAGGAGCGATATGCGCATTCACACGTGCCTCAGGCTGCGGCAGATCGTACCGCAAACCCACCCGCGCCAAAGACGCTGCGGCCGTGTCACTTGATTTGAAAAAACCTACGTCCATTGCCCCAGCTTCGACCCCGGAAAAGGTAAGCGCTTCAGACGCGGCCTTAGCCAGAGCTGCCTCTGCCCCTTCGACGGCATCGACAAATCCCAGCAAATGCCCGAAACCACCTTCAGCCGTTTTGGTGCTGACCAGATAGGCGGCTTGCGCCAACCCAATGGCCGTAGCCAGCTTGGCGTCCAAAGCTGTCAGCAGTTCGTCGGGCAACCCCGATGGAGCCAGGAACTCGGACAGGTGCTGTTGCACCTCTTCGGGACCATGCTGCAAAGTTTCCACCAACCAGCCCAATGCCTCGGGCGGGATCAACATCGAGGACGGGGCAACTTCAAGGTTCAACCCCAGCCCGATCCCCTGCCCCGACAACATAGACGATAAAACCCGCCCCGACAGCGCAACATAGGGCACCGGGCGGTCTGCGAAGCGGGCCAGCCGGTCTTCACGATCGAAAGCCAGCACAAAACGCCCGTCTGCCACGTCGAACAATTCGGGCGAAATATTCTCGTTCTTTGCCTCTTCCGTCAGCATCAGGAACAGCTCACTGTCAGCCAGCCGTTCAAAGAAACGCAGACGGGCGGCATCATCCTGCGGAGCGGCCTCAGCCGCGGCATGGGCGGCGTCCAGAGCCGAAATCTCAGTCATTCAGAACCTCTTGCACCCGTGCGCGCAAAACCGGCAACAGATCGGCTTCGAACCACGGGTTTTTCTTCATCCATGCCGTATTCCGCCAGGACGGATGAGGCAAGGCAAAGACCCGCGGCGCATAGTCCCGCCAGTTGCGGACGGTTTCGGTGACTGACCCACGTGATTTCAGGTGATATCTTTGGGCGTGCCCCCCGACAAGAATGGTCAACGGCACAGGCCCAAGATCCGCCATGACCCGATCGTGCCAAGTCTGACCGCATACTGACGGAGGAGGCAAATCTGCCTTGCGCGCATCATAGCCGGGAAAGCAAAACGCCATTGGAACGATCGAGACACGCGAACGGTCATAAAACAGCTCCTCATCAACACCCAACCACGCCCGAAGCCGATCACCGGAAGGGTCGGTAAAAGGGCGACCCGACGCATGCACTCGTGCCCCCGGAGCCTGACCACAGACCAAAATGGGCGTGTCTTTGCGGAACCAGACAATGGGTCTTGGTTCATGCGCGGTTTCGGTTGCCGCAAATCGGTCGGCACAAATACGGCAGGCCTCTATTTCTTTTTCGAGTGGGTTCATGAGATCGCAATCAGTGCCGCATCAGGTGGTTGGTGTTCTGAAAGCAAGATAGGTAACACACATCCAGACGCCAACAGATGCAAAAGTCACATTACCAAAAACGACCCCCGGAACGCATTGATCATTTGTTTCATAATTCGACATAATGTGGCCTATATGGCGCCGTAGAGGTACCGTTCTTTCGCCGATCCGAACGGAGCAACAACAAGATAAACCCGCAGGCCTTGGATGCTTGAGTTTGAAAATGTCAGCAAGTCCTTTTGGACCGGGACGCGCCGAAAGGTGATTCTGGACAGAGTGTCTTTTCGCGTCGAACTTGGCACATCCATCGGTATTCTGGCCCCGAACGGTACCGGGAAAACCACCCTGATCAACATGATGGCCGGACTAGAGAAACCCGACGAAGGGGTCATTCGCAAATCCTGCCGCATCTCTTTTCCGATGGGATTTACCGGCGGAGTTTCAAACAAGCTGTCGGCTCTGGAGAACTCGCGCTATATCGCCAAGATCTATGGTATGGACCCGGACTATGTCGAGGCATATTGCAGTTGGCTGTGTGGCCTGGGTGAATATTTCAATCAACCGCTGGCGACCTATTCATCCGGTATGCGGTCGCGGTTCACATTCGCGTTGATGCTGGCTCTGGATTTCGACATGTACCTCATCGACGAAGGGATGCCGGCCACAACGGATGTTGAATTCAACAAAAAGGCAGGCGACATTCTGCAGGAACGGCTGCGCACAACAACACTGGTCATCGTCTCTCACAACCCGGCTCTGCTTGAAAAATTCGCGCGTCAGGCGGCGGTATTAGTGGATGGTCAGCTTCACTTGTTCGAAACCTTGGAAGAGGCAAAGCAGTTATATGACTACCAAACCCAGGGCTGATAAATACAACTGGCGCCGCAAACGGCGGTCTGCGGGAAATGCCGAAACGCGCGAAGACGCGATCTCGCGCATTCGCCAGGCCACACAGGCGCCCGGCGCAGCAAATGAACCGCCAGTAGGGACCGAGATCGACGCTATCAAACGCGAGGGATTGACCGGCCGCCAACTGAGGGTGGCACGTCGTCTTGCCCAGAAAAACGGTCTTGCGGCGACTTCGGACTATGATGCAGTTCGGTTGTTGCGCAAAAAGGGAATTGATCCGTTTGAACGCTCCAGTCTGCTGAACCTTGCCTCGGAAAAGAAAACTTCGGACGAGCAGACGAATGATCGCGTCACGATCCACCTGCCCCAGACCGTGAAAGATGCACCAGAGAACTTGCCCGGACCCGAGATGAGCCCGGCTGAGCGGCGTGAACGTGAAATCGGACAGATTCAGAGGGACATCGCCCGCCGCCGCCGTCGCAAACTGTTCGCTCTGTTTGCGCGGCTTGCAGTCTTTGTCCTGCTACCTACCTTTGTCGTGGGTCTCTATTTCTATCGGATCGCGACCCCAATGTACGCCAGCAACTCTGCCTTTCTTATCCTTCAGGCGGACGGGGGCGCGGGCTCTATCGGAGGGCTTCTGGCAGGGACCCAATTTGCGACCACGCAGGATTCGGTTGCCACCCAGGAGTTTCTGGAATCGAAAGATGCGCTTGAACTTTTGGACACAGAGGCCGGTTTCGCCGATGTGTTCAAACAGGACTGGATCGACCCCATTCAGCGATTGTCCCCGGACGCCAGTCTCGAAGAGGCTTACAAGCTGTACAAACGCATGATCACGGTCGGATATGACCCGACCGATGGCCTGATCCGGATGGAGGTGGCGACACCTGACCCCCAGACTTCGGCCGCATTTTCACGAGAACTGATTTCCTATGCCGAGCAACGGGTAAACGCGCTGACCGAAAAGAAACGCGAAGACCAGATGAAAGATGCCCGGGAAGGGTTTGTAAGCGCTCAGGAAGAACGCAAGAAAGCTCAGGAAGACCTGATCGAGCTTCAGCTGCAAGGCGCAATCCTTGACCCTGAAAGCGTCATTGCCGGGTTGCGGGGCCGCATAAACGAAATCGAGACGCTTATTCAGGACAAAGAACTGCAGCTTGCAGCCTTGTTGGACAATCGCCGCCCAAACAAAGCCAAGGTGGATGGCGCGCAGGCCGATATCGCACGGCTTACGGTTGTGCTGGAGGAATTGAACGCCGAAATGCTGGATGTCTCTGCCGGCGAGAATTCGCTGGCCAGGCTGAGTGTTCGGATTCAGATGGCACAGGCCGATCTGGCCGCTAGGGATATGATCCTGCAATCAGCTATGCAGCATATGGAGACAACCAGGACCGAAGCCAATCGTCAGGTTCGGTATCTGACGGTTTCCGTCAATCCTGTTCCCAGTCAGGAACCCAGCTATCCGCGCAAGTTCGAAAATACGATTTTGGCTTTCCTGTTGTTTGCTGGTATCTACCTGATGATCTCGCTTACCGCGTCGGTCCTTCGTGAACAGGTATCCTCGTAAGACACATGAAACATGTAAAAATCTCCGATCTCACGGTCGGCAATGATCTTCCGCTGACGATCATCGCCGGTCCCTGCCAACTGGAAACTGCCGATCATGCCCAAATGATCGCAGGAAAAATGAAAGAGGCCTGCGACGCCGCCGGGGCGCAGTACGTCTTTAAAGCCTCGTACGACAAGGCGAACCGAACTTCACTGTCGGGTGCGCGTGGTATGGGAATAGACACAGGGCTCAAGGTTCTGGATGACATCCGCAAAACCTTGGGCATTCCAGTGCTGACAGACGTACATACCGAAGCCCAGTGCGCGATTGCGGCCGAGGCTGTGGACGTGCTGCAAATCCCTGCCTTTCTATGCCGACAAACAGATATGCTGCTCGCAGCCGGCGAAACCGGCAAGGCGGTTAATGTCAAAAAAGGACAGTTTTTGGCCCCTTGGGAGATGGGCAACATCGTGAGCAAGGTCGAAAGCACTGGGAACACAAACATCCTGCTGACAGAACGCGGAACTTCGTTTGGATATAATACGTTGGTCGCTGACATGCGCGGCCTGCCGCAGATGGCCAAAACGGGATACCCGGTCGTAATGGATGCCACACACTCGGTACAGCAGCCTGGCGGCAAAGGTGGATCTACTGGTGGGCAGCGAGAATTCGCGCCTGTGATGGCCCGCGCTGCGGTTTCGCTTGGCATCGGTGCGGTTTTTATCGAAACCCATCAGGACCCTGATACTGCACCTTCCGACGGTCCCAATATGATCCCATTGGACCAGATGCCGCAGCTCATCGATACATTGATGCGTTTTGATGCGTTGGCCAAGGCCAACCCTATCCAAATCTGAACAAGAGTATTCCCATGACCAAACCCAACCCCGAGGTGACTCCGAACACCTGGAGCTTTCTGCGCGACGCAATGATCAAGCCAACCGGCTTTCGCGAATATGATGCCCGCTGGAAATATCCAGAAGAGATCAACCTGCCGGGCATGACCGCACTGGGGTTGGGTCTGGGCACACAGATGCGCAAGCGTGGGATTGAACCCGTGATTGCTGTAGCCAATGATTATCGTGATTATTCTCTGGCCATAAAAAATGCCCTGATCCTGGGCCTGATACAGGCGGGAATTCAGGTAAAGGATATCGGTCCGGCGCTTAGCCCGATGGCCTATTTCGCTCAGTTCCATCTGGACGTTCCAGCCGTGGCCATGGTCACGGCCAGCCACAATCCAAATGGCTGGACCGGGGTCAAGATGGGGTTCGAACGTCCCCTGACCCATGGCCCGGACGAGATGTCAGAGCTGCGAGACATTGTTCTGAATGGCGAAGGGCAGACCCACCCTGGCGGGTCCTACGAATTCGTTGATGGCGTGAAAGAGGCCTATATCGACGATCTGGTCGGCGATTTCAGAATATCCCGACCTCTCAAAGTGGTCTGTGCCACAGGGAACGGCACAGCATCCGCCTTTGCCCCGGAAATCTTTGAACGCATGGGGGTAGAAGTCGTGCCCAGCCATAACCAGCTGGACTATACTTTCCCGCATTACAACCCGAACCCAGAAGCGATGGAAATGCTGCACGACATGTCCGATACCGTGAAAGCCAGCGGTGCCGACATGGCGCTGGGGTTCGATGGTGACGGTGACCGCTGTGGCGTTGTGGATGACGAGGGGGAGGAGATTTTTGCTGATAAGGTCGGCGTGATCATGGCCCGCGATCTGGCCAAGATTTACCCCAATGCCACCTTTGTCGCCGACGTGAAATCAACCGGCCTTTTTGCCAGCGACCCCGAGTTGAAGGCCCGCGGGGTCAAGGCAGATTATTGGAAAACCGGCCACAGCCACATGAAGCGGCGAGTCAAAGAGATCAACGCGCTGGCTGGGTTCGAAAAGTCGGGGCATTACTTTTTGGCCGAACCGATTGGCCGTGGCTATGATTGCGGCATGCGCGTCGCGGTTGAGATCTGTAAACTGATGGACCGCAACCCGGACCAAAGCATGTCCGACCTGCGAAAGGCACTACCGAAAACATGGTCGACACCGACCATGTCCCCCTATGCAGCGGATATCGAAAAATACGACATACTCGACCGTTTGGTCGCAAAGCTGGTCGCCAAATCCGAGGCCGGAGAGACGCTAGCAGGTCGCCCGATCAAAGAAGTGGTCACTGTCAACGGTGCCCGAGTCATTCTGGACAATGGCAGCTGGGGGTTGGTCCGCGCCTCGTCGAATACGCCCAATCTGGTGGTCGTCTGCGAAAGCAGCGAAAGCGAAGAAGAGATGCGTGCCATTTTTGCGGATATCGACGCGGTTATCCGAACCGAACCGGGTGTCGGAGATTACGACCAGACCATCTGAGCGTTGGTGTCGGGGCGCTGGCCCCGACACTTCAATTTCCGCCAAACAGCTTAAGCAGTCCTTTCTTGGCCTCGTCCTCAAGCTTGTTCTTCAGCGCATCCTCGACGCTGTCCCCGTCAGTCCCGGCCGTACCGGTATCGCCGCCTATCTTGTCGATGACTTTCTTTTTGACATCATCCTCAAGCTCTTTGACCTTTCCTCCGGCGGCCGCTTCGATCACCTTGGTCAGGTCCGGCTTGATCGACGGATTGCTCCATGGTCCAACGATACGCACCGGAACCGACAGGCCCTCTCCCGAATTCGCACGCAGAGCGACCGGCGTGAACAGATAGTCGATATTGCGCGCTCCGATCCCGACTTTTCCTTTGCCATCCGCGCGGAAATTGTCCAGCGACATCAACAAATCGTTGTTCTGCAAAACGCCCTGATCAATGGTGAAGCTACCCGTCAGGCTGTTGAACACGGTGGTGCCACCCGATCCTTTGCCTCGTCCCATGAGACGATCAAGGTCAAAGCCCGATATCAACCCCTTTCCTACATCCAAGCGGCCCTTACCGCTGAGAGAACGCATGATCTGATTCTCGTTCTGGCCAACGCCCAGAAACTCGAATGATCCTGACCCGGTCCCGGACAGCCGCTCGACCCCGACCAAGGCTGTCAGAGCTTGTTTGAGGTCAATGCCCTTGGCCTTTATCTTGCCGCCAACGGACAACCCATTCCGATTATTGGCCACCACCTGCCCGTTCAGCGTTCCGGAAAACAAGGTTGCCGGGTTCATCTCCAATGCAGCCCGAGACCGGTCCAGCCGCATTGTCAGGTCGCTGGGGCCAAGCGTCAGCTCGGGCAGCGCGATAGATTTGGCTGTCAGTCGAATTTCACCATTGGCCAAAGCCAGCGCCGAGGCGTCGATCGGTTCCCTTGACCACCCCTCCGAGGCAGCACCCGCGCCGGAACCGCCTGAACTGGACGAGACCGTCTGACCACTTTGATTATAGCGAGAAAGATCAAGATCACTGGCATCCAACCGAGCGGTGATCTGTGGCGGGTTGGAAATGACAATATCAACTTCGCCTGTAAAACGGTTACTGTCGAGTGAAGCCACCAGATCGCGCACAGATATGCGGCCATCTCTGGTATAAGTCATCTGCCCCGACACATTCGCAGCGCGGCCCAACCCGTGCGGCACTCCAACGCCCTCCTGACCAAACGCGGCCAGCATTTTTTCCGTGTCTTTGGTTTTCAACTGCAGCTTGCCGTCCATCTCTCCGGCAAGGTTGACGCGCCCGTCAAATCCGATGTCACCACCAGGGGCCGCAAGTGCAAGTTCAATCTCGGATGCCGCGCCCGTGGTATAAGCCGGCAAGTCGGGTATCTTGATATCCACGCGGGCCTCACCGCCCGGAACCGGCATTTGTGCATCCAGAACCATGGGGGCCGAGACTGCTGGCCAACTGGCAGACAAATCCACATCTGCGACATCAAATCGGGCCGATCCATTTTCAACAAAGATCAGACGCGCCTGAGTCAGTTTCAGATGCTCCAGTGTCACGGCACGCGATGCATCGGCCGGTTTTGATCCACCCGTGCCGCTGGCTGTCGGGGCGACGGCCGTGTCAAACTCCCAGTTTCCGCGCCCGTCTGACAGTTCAAGTCTGAGGGTCGGATTCTCGGCAATAATCCGTTTGATCAGCACATCGCCGGACAAAATGGCCAAGGTATCGACCCCAACCGCCAGGCTTTCGGCGCTCAGCATCGGCTCAGATCCCGCCCACGAGGCATTTCCGAAGGAAACCGCCCCGGTTTCCATGCCCAGCACTGGCCAGAAGGACAGCTTAACGCCCCCCGACAGTTTCAGATCACGCCCGGTTTGTGCCTTGACCTGCTCGGCCAGAATGGTCGCCAACTTGTCGCCCGGCATCAGCAGCAATGCGCCGATGACAAGACCGACCACAACCACCAAAAGGAACAGGATGCGCATTAGCCATTTCATTTTCTGCTCTCCGACTTATTTGGCACGCTATAAAAAGATCATTCAAAGACGGCAGCGCATTTGCAAGGGGAAGCTTTCCCCACTATATGCCGCGCCATGACCACAAACCCGCCAAACCTCCGCCCCGACCTGGCACCTGCTGCCCGGATCACTGATACACCACGTCCGAACCAGCCGACCATCGGCATGGTATCGCTGGGTTGCCCCAAGGCTTTGGTCGACAGCGAGCGGATTCTGACGCGCCTGAGGGCCGAAGGATACGGCATCTCGCCGGACTATTCAGGCGCGGATGCCGTGATTGTGAATACCTGCGGATTTCTGGACAGCGCCAAGGCGGAGTCTCTGGATGCCATCGGCGAGGCTTTGGTGGAAAACGGCAAGGTTATCGTAACCGGATGCCTGGGGGCCGAACCCGATTACATCCGCGAGCATCACCCCCGTATCATGGCCGTCACCGGACCACATCAGTACGAGCAGGTGCTGGATGCGGTACACAAGGCCGTGCCGCCTGATCCCGACCCTTTCGTGGATCTGCTGCCTGCGGCCAACGTTCAACTGACGCCGCGCCACTATAGCTATCTCAAGATATCCGAGGGCTGTAACCACAAATGCAAGTTCTGCATCATCCCGGACATGCGCGGCAAACTGGCCAGCCGTCCGGCGCATGCTGTTCTGCGCGAGGCGGAAAAGCTGGTCGATAACGGTGTGCGCGAATTGCTCGTGATCTCTCAGGACACGTCGGCCTATGGGTTGGACCGGAAGTATGACGTGAATCCCTGGAAAGACCGTGAGGTCCGCAGCCATATCACCGATCTGGCGCGTGAATTGGGTCAGTTGGATGCCTGGATTCGTCTGCACTATGTATATCCCTACCCGCATGTACGTGAACTGATCCCGCTGATGGCGGATCCGGGCAGCAACGTGCTGCCCTATCTGGATATCCCTTTTCAACACGCACATCCGGATGTTTTGAAACGAATGGCCCGCCCCGCTGCAGCTGCCAGAACATTGGACGAGATCGCCGCCTGGCGCGCGACCTGTCCTGACATCACTCTGCGATCCACCTTTATCGTGGGCTATCCCGGCGAGACCGAGGCTGAGTTCCAGACCCTTCTGGACTGGATGGACGAGGCGCAACTGGATCGCGTCGGCTGCTTTCAGTACGAGAACGTCGAAGGAGCCCGATCCAACGACCTACCTGACCATGTGCCCGCCGATGTCAAACAAGACCGATGGGAAAGGTTCATGGAAAAGGCTCAGGCGATTTCCGGGGCCAAACTGGCCGCCAAGGTCGGCCATACCCTGCATGTCATCGTGGATGATATCGACGATGAGGCCGCGACCTGTCGCACCACCGCAGATGCGCCCGAGATCGACGGCAATCTGTTCATCGACGAGGGGTTTGAGGCCCTGAAGCCGGGCGACATTGTCTCGGTCGAAGTGGACGAGGCCGGGGAATATGATCTATGGGGCAAGCTGCGCTAACCACACGTAACTGAATTGACCGACCCAGCGGCAGTCAGAAAAGGCTCAACAGCCCGATTACCCAGGACAATCCGCCAGCCAAAGCAGTCAGTGCCACCGCAGCGCTGGCGGCGTCTTTGGCTTGCCCGGCCAATAGATTGTGTTCGGTCGAAGTATGATCCACCGCCCGTTCGATCGCCGTGTTGAACAGTTCGGCCACCAGAACCAACAGACCGATCACCAGTATCAGAGCCCGAACGCCATCGCTCAGGGGCAGCCACAGGGCCAGACCCGCAGAAACAAGATTAGCGCAGACCCAAGCGCGGAACGAGTATTCACCGTGCCAAGTGGCAGCCAATCCCTGCCTGCTCCAGCGGATGCGGTCCTTTAGATGGGCGACAAGTTTTCTCATGCGACCTCGGTAATTCAATAGGTCAAACAGAAACCCGAACACCGTATGACAGGCAATAAAAAAGCCACCCATAGGGCGGCTTTTTTTGTTCGATTGTGCGGGCGGCTATGTCGGAATCCGCCCGCGAAAATCTTATTGAGCAGTCGGATTACATACGGTCTGACCTGCTTCGGTCGTCGCCAGATCTGTCCCTGCCGGGCAGCTCGGCGTGCCGTATTTGTCATAATCTGGGGTAATGTATACCGGTGTCGGCTCTTCCTGTTGCGAGCAAGCAGCCAGAACCAGGGCAAACGCACTAACGGCAGCAAATTTGAGTTTCATGTCCGTCATTCCTCTAGTTAATTTCTGTTATTGCCCTGAACATGGGGCCGACTTCACAATACGGTGTGGTTGGTAATTTTGCAATAAAATCAACAGCGCGTTTGCGAAAGCAGGCAAAACCATGCCGGGGGGATTGCCTATGGAATGGGTGCCGCGTGGCAGCTACTGCTTTCGGCACATCTGTTCAGGCGATAGACTGGGGAAAGTCAGCGAACGGAGAAACCAGATGCCAGAAGGTCCAGTCATTGCGCAAAAAGCGCCCTATCCAATCGAAGTAACCGAAGGAAAAAGCTATTTCTGGTGCTCGTGCGGCCGGTCCAATCGGCAGCCATTTTGTGATGGATCTCACAAAGGAACCGGCTTTGAACCGGTCAAGTTCACGGCTGATACCAGCAAGAAACTGTTCTTCTGCGGCTGTAAAAACTGCGCTAACCCACCGTTTTGCGACGGGACACATTCCAAGATCTGATCACTTCAGCCGGTTGAAAACCTGGCTATTTACGCAGAACCCGGGCGCTGAACGAGGATCAGATTGCTGCGCCGCCAGCCATATCGTGCATTTCTCGTGACAGTCCGAGGCCCGGCAACGCGTTACCATCTCGGCGTATTCATCCGGGCTCAACCGCCCGTCGGACATGGCTTCGGTCAACGAGATCTTAAGGCATCGGGCAACGGATCGAGTTAGCCAAAAGTGCTTTTCCACGTCGCCCAGTACAGCGTGTTTCATCCCAATTCCTGCATTTGTATTACTTTCAACGCGGCGAATTGATGTTTGTTCGGGCAGGTTTGCGGTGCTCCTGCAACATCTGGATGTCTTTCCATCCAATCCGGGCAGGCAGCCGCCCAGCCACATCCCTGACACAGGCGGATCATTTCAGCCCAGTCTTCCTGACTTAGCCGACCTTTATTGTGGGCCCGCACAATATCCGTACCTGTCGCTTGCCCCATCCTCAACACAAGGCGCAAATGGGTCATGAGGTGTCCAAGGCGCGGCATTGCGGCCCCCCTAAGGGATCAACTTGCTTAACAAATCTTGGTTCCGGCAATATTCGGGTGTCTGCGTTGCCAGAACCGGTTGATTCAAAAATGATTGGCAATGGCCCGGGTTCGGGCAATCGGTGCATCGCAGAACCGCATCGGTAATCTGATCCACCGATATATGTCCAGCGATTGCAGATTCCTGCAGATCCACCCCCAGCTTGCCAGCCATACGGTCAACAAGACCAGCATGATGCCTAAGCGTTTCGCGATCGGGCATTGGCATTCCTTTCCGTTTCGCTTTGTCCGATCAGACTAGCAATACGAAACAGCCCAAGCCTTGACGCAGGTCAAAGTCCCAATTCCAGTTCGTCCAGATAAGCCCGTGTTGCATCCTGAACCCGGCGAAATCGATCACCGCCCAGCTTTTTTCCGCCATACCATCGAGTGACAATGACGATATGACCGCTCAGTTCGGCCCTTTCCAGCATGCGCAGAATCACCATTCCGGCACCGCTTTCCCCGTCATCCGCCTTGAGCGCACCAGTAGGCAGGATTGCGGCCCAGGTATTGTGCGTGGCCTTGGCATAGCTTTTGTCAGATTTCAGGTCCTGCAGGACAGCTGCCACCTCGTCACGGGAACTGACCAAAGCGCCGGACACCGCATATTTCGATCCGCGGTCCGTCAAGACAACCCCCAACCGTTTCAGTCCCGTCATTGTGTCAGCCCAAGCTGCCGCGAGGTTTCCAAAACAATTTCGACGCGCTGAGCATTCGGTGGATGGGTGCCTAGAAAACGATCGCCCGGGTCAGGAATTCGGGCAAAATAGCGGGCTCCTAACAAGGGATTATAACCTGCCCGGTGCGTGATGATCGTTCCCAACCGGTCCGCTTCCAGTTCAAAGTCCTTGACATAAATCTGGGCACCCACCTGCGCGCCCAGCTTCTGCGCCTGTTCAAGATCGGCGTCATTTGCCCCCGCTATGCGTGCAAGCTCGCCAAAAATCGCGGCACTTTCCCGTGAGTTTTCGGACTGGCGGGGAATATGGCGCAGGATGTGATGAGCAGATTCATGCCCCATCACAAAGGCCAGTTCATCGGCGTTTTCCACCGATTGAATCATCGCGCGGGTGAAGATTATGACTGGTTGATTGTCGTCATCCAAGGTTTGAAAAGCATTTGCTGGTGCGCGAGGGTTCAGATCAACCACGATCGAAAAATCGCAGTTGCTGACATTACTGCGCCGCTTGCACTCTGCGCGCGCCACATCCCCGACCCTTTGACTGATTTCGCGAAAGGTCAGCACATCGACCTGAAAATCAGTTGAAGGTTGTTGCCATTCCTCTACCGGCTGAACGCGTAACGAACCGGTGTCACAGGCCGACAGAACCAGACCAAATATCATCAAGATCAGGCGACGCATACTATTTCCTTTGGTCCGGTCATGCCTTTTCGTCGAACATAGCCCGACACAAGGCGGTTCGCCACCGGACGATTTCCCAAGAACGGGTTGCATTGCAATGTTCCGCCCGGCAAGCTGGACACATGTTTTCGATTGAGCATGAATTCGACTCGACGGTCATAACCCTGGTGGACGAAGGCGAAAAGCCTTTGAACGAGGATGTGGTTATTAACAATTTTGCAGAATGCGTAACGCTGGAACAACTGGATCCGCGCACTGACCAGGTTCAGAAGATTACGCTTTCGCCCGAACAGGTTCGTGATCTGGCTGCGGCACTGGATCTGCCCGAAGGTGTTTACCAAATTCGCGAAACCCCCGATCAGGCCTGACACACAAAGACTTTCTCGCGCGATGTCTGGCCGCGCTTCAGGATCAGTGCGGACGGAGCAACCCCCAGCGCCACCGCCAGAAGCTCACGTGTGGCTTCATTTGCCCTGCCGTTTTCGGGCGGTGCAGTGATATATACTCTGATCGTTCCGTCCCGAACCAAAATCCTGTCTGCTGCGGCTTTCGGGGTAACCCTGACCGCAATCTCAGCATTCGGTGCAACACGGTCGCTCAGGTCTGGAAGATTTCTTAGTTTCGGTTTTCCCATTGGCACCTTCTGTTAACAAAGACCCTTGCACGGTTGGGCGGGGAATGAAATTGATCCAACTGGTCCAGCCGATTGCACTTGAAACTCGCCAGACGTTCAACCAGATACAGACAGCCTATGTAAAGGAAGTTAACATATGTCCTTGAAGAATCCGGCCGCTTTTGAGTTTCTGCAGACCCGTCGATCGCGCCCAGCCAAAACGTTGATTGAACCAGCCCCTGACCGTGAGCAGCTGATGCCCCTGCTGACCGCAGCAGCCCGCAGCCCGGATCACGGAAAACTGGAACCCTGGCGGTTCATCGTGCTTGAAAAAGGCGCAATGGGGCGCCTGTCAGGGCTAACGCAGGAATGCGGTGAGGCGCTTGGCAAATCCCCTCAAGACATTGAAAAAGCGCGCGGGCAGTTCGATTTAGGCCATCTCGCCGTCGCTGTGATCGAGGTTCAGAAGCCTTCGGAAAAGATTCCAGCCATCGAGCAGACCTATTCTGCCGGGGCTGTTTGCCTTGCTTTGCTGAACGCTGCTTTGACCGCAGGATGGGGCGCGAATTGGTTGTCTGGCTGGCAAACCCACGATCCGGAATTCTGTCGCAAGGCGTTTGAATTGCAGGATAACGAACGGGTTGCCGGTCTGATCCATATCGCGACCGAGGGCTCGACCCCGCCCGAACGCCCCCGCCCGGATGTTGATGCCCTGACCGAATGGGTCACAGAATGATCATCCTCAACGCCTTTTTTTCAGCGCTTGGTCAGATCGGAGACCCGAAATTCCGCGGGGTTCTGCTGCGAGGTATCGGCCTGACCATCCTGATGCTGATCGCAGCCTGCGCCGGTGCAATTTGGCTGATCAACCGGCTGTCAGGGGACGAGATATCGCTCCCATTCATTGGTGCAGTTCCCTGGCTGAATGACGTCCTCAGCTATTCCGGCATTTTCCTGGTGCTGATCCTGCCAGTGTTTCTGATGATTCCCGTCGCCTCAGCCATCACGTCTGTGTTTCTGGACGATGTCGCGCAAGCTGTAGAGGACAGGCATTATCCGAGCCTGCCCGCGGTTCCACGCATCCCGATAGGCGATGCGATCACTGACGCGCTTGGCTTTATGGGCGTGTTGATCCTGGCCAACCTTCTGGCGCTGATCCTTTATGCGATCTTCACGCCACTGGCCCCGTTTATCTTTTGGGCGATGAACGGATTTCTGCTGGGGCGTGAGTATTTTACGCTGGCAGCCATGCGCCGTATCGGGCGTGAGGGCGCGCGAAAACTGCGGGCACAACATTCGTCAACAATTTGGCTTGCGGGCACATTGATGGCCATCCCACTGTCTATTCCGCTGGTGAACCTTGTGATCCCGATTATCGGAGCTGCTACATTCACGCATATCTTTCATAAGCTGTCAGGGCCAACGCCCTGACGCCTAGTTTCGCGGCTCCATTTGATTTAGCCAATCGAAATCCCGTACCGAAATCACGCCCGAAATAATAATCCCTGCAATGATAGCCCAGAGCATGACCGACACCCCGGTGGTGATCCATAGCTTTTTCTTCATGTGATGCACTTCCGGGGCCCCTGAATGGGTGCCGGGAACGACCTCGCCCAAATCACCCTGGGTCTTGATGCGGATCGGCAGAATCACCAAAAGCGTCATGAACCAGATGACGGCAAACAGAACCAGTCCTGCAGTGATCGTCATGTGTACACCTCCTGTGTTTATACTTGTTCCAACTCGACCAGACAGCCGTTGAAATCTTTGGGATGCAGGAAAAGAACCGGTTTCCCGTGCGCGCCGATCTTGGGTTCACCGCTACCCAGCACCCGGGCGCCGGTTTCTTTCAGGTGATCACGCGCGGCAATGATATCCTCCACCTCATAGCAGACATGATGGATTCCGCCGGCGGGGTTCTTCTCTAGAAAACCGTTGATCGGGCTGTCATCGCCCAAAGGATAAAGCAACTCGATCTTGGTGTTGGGCAATTCAATGAACACCACAGTAACGCCGTGATCAGGTTCATCCTGCGGCGTGCCAACCTTGGCACCTAAAGCGCTGCGGTACTGTTCAGACGCCGCCATAAGATCAGGGACGGCAATGGCAACGTGGTTTAAGCGGCCAATCATGGAACTCTCCTACCTTCTGAGTTGCAGCGGTTATGGGGACAGATCAGGCAAAGGACAAGTGCGCCAAATTGCCGTTAACCCCGTGTTAGCCAGAAGTTCCTAGCGTGAAGCATCTGCTGAATAGGAGTTCTGCCATGGACGATTCGAGCCCCTTCACCGCACCCGCACAGCCAACGGCCACGCGGCCGCTGCTGGGACAAACCATTTTGGTTGTTGAAGACAGCCGCTATGCCTGCGACGCTATCCGGTTAATGTGTTTGCATTCGGGTGCGCGGATCAGGCGGGCCGATTGCCTGAAGTCCGCCCGGCGCCATCTTCAGATCTATCGACCTTCGGTGATCTTGGTGGATATGGGGCTGCCAGATGGCTCTGGTGCTGATCTGATTGCCGAATTGGCCATGACTACGCCCCGGATCGGAGCGATCCTGGGCATGTCAGGCGACGACAATTCAGAAACCCTTGCGACAGAGGTTGGCGCGGACGGGTTTCTTGCCAAACCGCTTAACTCACTGTCCTATTTCCAGTCGTCTATTCTGAATTGTCTACCTGAAGACCGCCGCCCCTGCACACTCCACGCCGTTCAGGATGAGGTGATATGCCCCGATCCTATGGCCTATCAGGACGACATGGCACATATCGCAGATGTTCTGGCCGGACCGAATGACCATCGGTCACTGGACTATGCGGCCCAATTCCTGCGCGGCGTTGCCCGTGATGCGGAAGATACGGTTCTGGCCGAAGCCGCCCAGCAGTTGGCAGCCTCACGCGCCGCAGGTATGCCCATCACTGCTCTGACAGCCCAGGTTGCGGGAATAGTGCAGGCCCGTCTGGAACAGCGCGAGGCTATCTGAAGTGACAACCGCATATCTAATTACCGCATCGCTCCTTTGTCTGTGGGCATACAGACAGACACGCGTCAGCGCGCGTGACATTCGGAACAGCCGCGAGAGGAAAAAGGACCATTTCCTGTAAACCCGCTAACAGCGAATTGGGAATGGGTTGAAAACAGAAAAAACCGCCACAGGCGACTGTGGCGGGTTTTCTATCAGTCCTGAGGGATAATCCGCAGGCCCAACTCCATCAGCTGGTCCGAGGCCGGGTCGGACGGTGCCTGCATCATCAGATCCTCGGCACGCTGGTTCATCGGGAACATCATGACTTCGCGGATATTGGCTTCATCGGCCAAAAGCATCACGATCCGGTCGATACCAGCTGCACAGCCACCGTGCGGCGGGGCGCCATAGTGGAAGGCGTTGAACAGCGCGCCAAAGCGGGATTTCACCTCATCCGCGCCGTAGCCAGCCAGCTCAAAAGCCTTCAGCATGATCTCGGGCTTGTGGTTCCGGATCGCGCCCGAGACCAGCTCGTATCCGTTACAGGCCAGGTCATATTGATAACCGCGCACGTCCAGAGGATTGCCGTTCAGCGCCTCCATCCCGCCCTGCGGCATCGAGAAGGGGTTGTGTTCAAAGTCGATCGCACCGGTTTCTTCGTCTTGCTCATAGATCGGGAAATCGACGATCCAGGCAAAGGCAAAGCGGTCTTTCTCGGTCAGGTTCAGTTCATCACCGATCACATCGCGCGCCCTGCCGGCCACCTTTTCAAAGGCTTTCGGTTTGCCGCCCAGGAAGAACGCAGCGTCTCCGACGCCCAGACCCAACTGCTGGCGGATCGCCTCGGTCCGTTCAGGGCCAATGTTTTTGGCCAGTGGACCAGCGGCCTCCATCCCTTCACCCTGATCGCGCCAGAAGATATAGCCCATACCGGGCAGACCCTCTTTCTGGGCAAAGGCGTTCATGCGATCGCAGAATTTGCGGCTGCCGCCTGTGGGCGCTGGTATGGCGCGAATTTCGGTGCCATCCTGCTCCAACAGCTTCGCGAAAATCGCGAAGCCAGACCCGCGGAAGTGGTCGGAGACCACTTGCATTTTAATAGGATTCCGCAGGTCGGGCTTGTCGCTGCCATACCACAGGGCCGCGTCCTTGTAGGAAATCTGCGGCCAGTCCTGATCGACTTTACGGCCGCCGCCGAACTCTTCGAACACGCCGGTCAGAACGGGCTGAATCGTGTCGAATACGTCTTGCTGCTCAACAAACGACATCTCAAGGTCAAGCTGGTAGAAATCGGTGGGTGAGCGGTCGGCACGCGGATCTTCGTCGCGGAAACAGGGCGCAATCTGGAAATACTTGTCGAAGCCCGACACCATGATCAGCTGTTTGAACTGCTGTGGGGCCTGCGGCAGCGCGTAGAACTTGCCCGGGTGCAAACGCGACGGCACAAGGAAGTCACGCGCGCCTTCAGGCGACGATGCGGTGATAATCGGCGTCTGATACTCGCGGAAGCCCTGATCCCACATCCGGCGGCGCATCGAGGCAACAACGTCCGAGCGCAAGGTCATATTCTGCTGCATCACTTCGCGGCGCAGGTCCAGATAGCGATAGCGCAGGCGCGTTTCCTCAGGGTATTCCTGATCGCCGAACACCATCAGCGGCAGCTCGTCAGCGGCGCCCAGTACTTCCAACTCGCGCACGTAAACTTCGATCTCGCCCGTGGGCAATTTCGCGTTCACCAGATCGGCGGCGCGCGCTTTGACTGTGCCATCGATACGGATACACCATTCCGAGCGGACTTTTTCCAGTTCGGCGAATGCCGCGCTGTCGCCGTCGCACAAAACCTGTGTGACGCCGAAATGATCGCGAAGGTCGATGAATAGAACGCCGCCGTGATCTCGGACCCGATGCACCCAGCCAGACAGGCGAACGGTTTCACCGACATTGGCGGCGGTCAGAGCGGCGCAGGTGTGGCTGCGATAGGCGTGCATGGATCATATCCCTTCGGGCGCAGAATTGGTCGGGCCGATACACCGCGTCAGACTGGGAAAGTCAAGGCAAGTCGCACCGTCAAAACGGCCTTTGCACGTTGCCTGAGTAGAAATAGATGCCCAGACCCACCGCAAAGATGATGTTCCCCGCGATGGCATGCAGCAGAACCGCATAGAAAAACGATCCGCGTTTGCGATAGGCCCAGGTGAACAGCAACCCTCCGGCAAATGTCATCAGAGCTACGATCCAGCTCCAATACATCAAATGCGCAAGCGAGAAGAGCGATGCATTCAGCAGATAAGCTGTGCGTCCATTGGGCAGGATCGCGTGGTAACGACGAAAGAACAGCGACCGGAACAGCAGCTCTTGCGGCAGGGCGGAAACGAATGGGTAAAACACCCAAATCATCGCCAGCAGCTCGGGTTGGTTGTGCAACAGGAAAAAGGCAGCTTCGGGACGGGTCAGTCGTACTAGCGCAACACAAAACAGTGTCATTCCCACAGCAAAGCCGGCGACTTCGGGCCAGGACCAGTTGCGCCAGTTATATCGCAATTCAGCCCAAGCAAATCCGTGCGTGAAATGCAACAACACGATCCCGATGGCCGTAAAGGTAAACAGCGATGGAAACATCCAGTTTGGCGGGAAAAGTACGGCGATCAGCACAGGTATGGCGACGAAGAACAAACCGAATTCCAGTCGCAACCAACGGGAAGATGCTGCGGCTTCAGCCCAATCGGTTTGCCTGTTCACAGTACCGCCAATTCTGCCCAGATCAGGCCTCGCAAGGAATTGCCCATCCAGAACCTTTCCGCGCTTTGCAGGTTGGTCATGGTCAGCACCGCCTCGCTGACTTTATTATTTTCCAGCAAGTCTTCGCGCAAGATCCCGGGAAGCAAACCGGAGGACAAGGGCGGCGTCAGGCAACGACCATCGGGCATGCCCAGAAAGATGTTAGTGATGGTGCCCTCGCACACTTCGTCACGCTCATTCAGAAACAGCCACTCATCTACGCCCTCGGGCAGTGCCGCCCGGGCCCGGTCATAAACATCGCGCTGCGTCGTCTTGTGCTGCAACCAGATATCAGAGGCGGCAAGCCTCGTATTGGAAACTGCGACCCGCCAGACGGACGGGTTATCCGCCAGTGCACCAGTTGTCACGCCAAACCCGCCACTGATGTCCATCGTCAATCGACAGCGCAACGAGATTGAACCCGCAACTTGGTCAAGCGTTGCAATCGCGCGCCCTGCATCGAAAGGAAGCCCCAATGCCCGTGCCGAACGCTCCATCCGGGCCAGATGTTTTCCAACACGCACAAACCCGCTCTCTGGCCGGAATGCCAGCGTTTCGATCAGACGGAAGTCAGGGTCAGCTGGTGGGCGAAACGTGCCTTCCATAGCGCTTCCTCATATTCGGATGGGGCAGTGCTGTCCCAAACGACGCCCCCACCCACATTCAGCGTGGCCTTGTTGCCGTCGACCATCAGCGTGCGAATAGCCACGTTGAACTCGGATCGCCCGTCTGGCGCGGCCCAACCGATAGCACCACAATAGATATCGCGTGGCCAGGGTTCGAGATCGGTCAAGATCTCCATCGCGCGAATTTTGGGCGCGCCTGTGATCGAGCCGCAGGGAAATAACGCGTTTAGGATATCGGAAAGTTCTGCCCCAAGATGCAGCTGTGCCTGCACCAGCGAGATCATCTGATGCACGGTTGCATATGTTTCGACCTTGAACAGCTCGGGCACCTTCACCGACCCCGGCAAAGCGACGCGGCTGATATCATTGCGCAGAAGGTCGACGATCATGAGGTTTTCGGCGCGGTTCTTGTCGTCAACCGACAGGAAATCGCGGCGGCGCGCATCCTCGGCCATGTCTTCGCTGCGCGGCTGCGTGCCCTTCATCGGGCGGGTTTCGATCATCCGATCAGCATCGGTGCGAAAGAACAGCTCGGGCGAACGGCTGAGCAGATCGGGCAGACCATCCTGCAGCACCAACGCCCCGTGACCAACGGGCTGGCCTGCTGCCAGTGCGGCATAAAGCGCGGCGCTGTCGCCTTGGACCGTCAGATCAATGGGGAACGTCAGGTTGGCCTGATAGATATCCCCGGCCCCGATCGCATCGTGGACCAGCTGAAAGGCGCGTGCATATCTTGCCTCGTCCCAGCGCGGTGTGAATTCGGCAACACCGCCTAGGGGTGCGGGCAGATCGGCCTGGCCTGGCGCATCATAGGCGCCGAAACACAGCAGTGGCAGGCGGCGGTCAGTAGGCATCCGGACCAACAGGCGGGGTTCCAACGCATATCCAAGCTCATAGCTTGCATAACCGGCCAGCCAGGCCCCATCCGCGCGTGCCTCATCCAGCGCCGCCAAAGCCTGTGGCACGTCTTCCGCTTTGTCTGCGCGGATCACCCGGTCTGGCCGTTCGAAATAAGTTCCCGATCCGGCCGGCCCCTGATCAAAACGAATACGCACGTGCATCCTCATTTGTCGTGCTGCGCGGTATAGACAATACGGCGGTAAGGGAAAGAGGGGAAAGCGGCAATTTCGCCCCTGTTTCCGATACCTCTTGAACCTTTTGGCGCGGTCCCTATAACGCAGAACAATTTGGGCACGCGGGCGGTGCCCTGACTCGCAGTTAACCGAAGGAAACAGGCTATGCCGAGAAGAACCGACATCCAGTCGATCATGATCATCGGGGCGGGCCCCATTGTCATCGGTCAGGCCTGCGAATTCGACTATTCAGGCGCACAGGCCTGTAAAGCCCTGCGCGAAGAAGGATACCGGGTCATTCTGGTAAACTCAAACCCGGCGACAATCATGACCGATCCCGGTCTGGCTGATGCCACTTATATCGAGCCGATCACGCCCGAAGTTGTCGCCAAGATCATCGAGAAGGAACGCCCCGACGCCTTGTTGCCCACAATGGGTGGGCAGACCGGACTGAACACCTCACTTGCACTGGAAGAGATGGGCGTACTGGACGAGTTCGGTGTCGAGATGATCGGTGCGACCCGCGACGCCATCGAAATGGCCGAAGACCGCAAACTATTCCGCGAAGCGATGGATCGGCTGGGCATCGAAAACCCCAAGGCCACCATCGTTACCGCCCCCAAGCGCGACGACGGCTCCACCGATCTTGATGCTGGCGTCCAGATTGCCTTGGGCGATCTGGAAGACATCGGCCTGCCTGCCATCATTCGCCCCGCCTTTACCATGGGCGGCACCGGCGGCGGTGTGGCTTATAACCGCGAGGATTATATTCACTTCTGCCGCTCGGGCATGGATGCCTCGCCGGTAAACCAAATCCTCGTCGATGAGAGCCTGCTGGGTTGGAAAGAGTATGAGATGGAGGTGGTACGCGACACGGCCGACAACGCCATCATCGTCTGTTCCATTGAGAATATCGATCCGATGGGTGTGCATACCGGCGACTCGATCACTGTGGCCCCTGCCCTGACACTGACCGACAAAGAATACCAGATCATGCGCAACGGCTCCATCGCCGTTCTGCGCGAGATTGGGGTCGAGACTGGCGGTTCGAACGTACAATGGGCGATCAACCCCGAAGACGGCCGAATGGTCGTGATCGAGATGAACCCCCGCGTGTCGCGTTCGTCCGCGCTGGCGTCCAAGGCGACCGGGTTCCCGATTGCGAAGATCGCGGCCAAACTGGCTGTTGGCTATACGCTGGACGAACTGGACAATGACATCACCAAGGTCACGCCCGCCTCCTTCGAGCCAACCATCGACTATGTCGTGACAAAAATTCCGAAATTTGCGTTCGAAAAGTTCCCCGGCTCTGAACCTTACCTGACCACGGCGATGAAATCGGTGGGTGAGGCCATGTCCATTGGCCGCACGATCCACGAATCGATGCAAAAGGCGCTGGCCTCGATGGAATCCGGCCTGACTGGCTTTGATGAAGTGGAAATCCCCGGCCTGAACGTTGGTGTCTGGGACGAGGTCAGTGACAAAGTCGCGGTGATCAAAGCGATCAGCAAGCAAACCCCCGACCGTCTGCGCACCATCGCGCAGGCCATGCGTCATGGTTTGACCGATGAGGAGATTTTTGGGGTCACCAAATTTGACCCATGGTTCCTGGCCCGCATCCGCGAGATCATCGAGGCCGAGCGTCAGTTGCGCAAAGACGGCCTGCCGGTGACCGAAGAAGGCATCCGCAGGCTGAAAATGCTTGGCTTTACCGATGCGCGCTTGGGCAACCTGACAGGCCGTGACGAAGGCAATGTACGCCGCGCCCGCCGCAATCTGGGTGTTAACGCAGTGTTCAAACGCATCGACACTTGCGCTGCCGAGTTTGAGGCGCAGACGCCCTATATGTACTCGACCTACGAAGCCCCTATGATGGGTGATGTTGAGTGCGAGGCACGCCCGAGCGATCGCAAAAAGGTCGTCATCCTTGGCGGCGGCCCGAACCGGATCGGTCAGGGGATCGAGTTTGACTATTGCTGCTGTCACGCCTGTTTCGCACTGACTGAAGCGGGCTATGAAACTATCATGATAAACTGCAACCCCGAGACCGTGTCGACCGACTACGACACCTCGGATCGGTTGTATTTCGAGCCTCTGACCTTCGAGCACGTGATGGAAATCCTGACGAAGGAACAAGAAAACGGCACGTTGCACGGAGTAATCGTGCAGTTCGGCGGTCAGACCCCGCTGAAACTGGCAAATGCGCTGGAAGAGGAAGGCATCCCGATCCTCGGCACCACGCCGGACGCCATCGATCTGGCCGAAGACCGTGAACGCTTCCAGGCGCTAGTCAACGATCTGGGCCTGAAACAGCCCAATAACGGCATTGCCTCGACCGACGAGCAGGCGCTGAAAATCGCCGAGGATATCGGCTTTCCGCTAGTGATCCGCCCGTCCTATGTACTGGGTGGCCGCGCGATGGAAATCGTGCGCGATATGGACCAGCTGCGGCGCTATATCAACGAGGCCGTGGTGGTCTCGGGCGACAGCCCCGTGCTGCTGGACAGCTATTTGGCGGGCGCGGTTGAACTGGATGTCGACGCCCTGTGCGACGGCACGGACGTACATGTCGCAGGCATCATGCAGCATATCGAAGAGGCTGGCGTGCATTCGGGCGATAGCGCCTGTTCGCTGCCGCCCTACTCGCTGTCGAAAGAGGTGATTAGCCGGATCAAGGATCAGACTTTCAAGCTGGCCAAGGCGTTGAACGTTGTCGGCCTGATGAATGTACAATTTGCGATCAAGGATGACGATATCTACCTGATCGAAGTCAACCCGCGCGCCTCACGCACCGTGCCATTTGTGGCCAAAGCCACGGACAGCGCCATTGCCTCCATCGCCGCGCGTGTGATGGCCGGCGAGAAGCTCGCGGATTTCCCGTTGCGCCCGGCTTACAAGACCGTGGACGACACCAAGATCGCCGACCAGATGACACTGGCAGACCCGGATATGCCGTGGTTCTCGGTGAAAGAGGCGGTGCTGCCCTTCGCCCGGTTCCCCGGCGTCGACACTATTCTGGGGCCTGAGATGCGCTCGACCGGAGAAGTCATGGGCTGGGACCGCGACTTCCCCCGCGCCTTCCTCAAAGCACAGATGGGTGCGGGAATGGTGCTGCCATCCTCGGGACGTGCGTTTATTTCGATCAAGGATGCCGACAAGACGCCTGCCATGCTTGAGGCCGCACAGGTTCTGGCCGCACAGGGCTTTGCCCTTGTCGCCACCCGCGGAACGCAAAGCTGGCTGGCCGAGCACGGTATTGCCTGTGATCTGGTCAACAAGGTCTACGAAGGTCGCCCCGACGTGGCTGACATGCTTAAAGATGGTCAGGTACAGTTGGTGATGAATACCACCGAAGGTGCACAGGCGGTCGAGGACAGCAAGGCCATCCGGTCCATCGCGCTCTATGACAAGATCCCATATTTCACCACCGCCGCCGCCAGCCACGCTGCCGCGTTGGCGATAAAGGCGCAGGCCGAAGGTGATGTCGAGGTCAGGTCCCTGCAAGGCTGACCTTCTCCCACTACACCAGAATAAAGCAAAACCCCCGGTCCAAGACCGGGGGTTTTTCATTTAGACAACCGGCTGCGGTGGTTTCTTGCGCCGTTCCTCCGGCAGGAAGAACACCATGTAGAACACGGGGGCCGCCACCATGGTAAGGACCGTGGCAAAGGCCAGACCACCCATGATGGTCACCGCCATCGACCTGAAGAACGCATCCGTCAACAACGGAGCCATACCCAAAATCGTCGTGATTGCGGCCAGCATCACCGGGCGCAAACGCGAGACCGAAGCCTCGATGATCGATTCACGCAGCCCCTGCCCGGTTGCACGTACCAAATCGATCTCTTCGACCAAAACGATACCATTCTTGATCAGCATCCCTGATAGGCTAAGCAGTCCCAGTAGCGCCGTAAATGTGAACGGCAGACCCGTGCCCAGCAGACCGATCACCACTCCGTTTACCGACATCGGTACCAACAGCCAGATAATGATCGGCTGACGAATGGCGTTGAATATCAGCACCGAAATCAGAACCATGATCAACAGGCTCAACGGCAACTGACGACCCAGGCTTTTATTTGCATCGCCAGCATTCTCGAACTCTCCACCCCATTCCAGTCGATAGCCCGCTGGCAGCTCCATGCTTTCGATGGCTGTGCGGACTTCGGAATGAACCTGCGCAGCTGTCAAATCCGGCGGGATGTCGGCCCCTACCGTAATGGTCAGCACACGATCCCGGCGATGAACCAGCGTATTGAGTGCCTTATATTCGAACCTGTCGACCATCTGCTCGATCGGCACGAATTTCTGCGACTGGTCCGAGAATACAACCTGATCCACGATCGAATAATCCCCGTCCACCGGGCGGCGCAAGATGATCGGAATCAGGCGGTCGCGTTCGCGGAACACACCACCAGTGATCCCATCGGTCGAGAATTGCAGAGTCGCCGCGATATCTTCGCGCGACACCCCTGCGGTCTGCGCCCGTTCGGTCGCATAAATTGGCTGGACAGCCAGCCCTTGTTCGCGCCAGTCGTGATAGACGTTCAGCGCATTGGGCGAGGCCGCGCGCATCGTCTGCACAGCCTCATTCGCAAGTTGCCGAAGCACCGCCGGATCGCTTCCCGAGAAACGGGCCTGAATTGGATCACCGCCGCCAGGACCAAAGACCAGCCGCTTGGTGCGGAACTTGCCTTCGGGGAACTGCGCCGAGCCAAACGCCTCGAGATCCGCCCGCAAAGCCGGAATGTCATCCAAGGTTTCCGTCCGGATGATCATGTGACCGTAGCTGGGGTTCGGTTTTTCCGAAGAGTAGGTCAACAAAAAACGAGTTGCTCCTTGCCCAACAAATGTCGTGACAGATACCACATCGTCCCGATCCGCCAGCCAGTTTTCGAAAACAGCCATATCCTCGGCGGTGCGCGCAATGGGTGTGCCCTGCGGCAGGTTGTAATGCACGAAAAACAGCGGCGTATTCGAGTCTGGAAAGAACTGTTGTTTGACCAAACCAAATCCTGCGAAACAGACCACGGTAATGCCCACCAGCATTGCAATCACCATCCAACGGAACCGCAGCGCCCAGTTTAGGATCGCGCCATAAACACGGAACATGATCCCGCCATAGGCATCAATTTCACCTTCTTTGCCCTGCTTGAAGAAATAGTGCCCAAGCATCGGAGTCACCGTCAGCGCCAGGGTCCAGCTCAGCAGCAGCGATATCCCGATAACAGCAAATAGCGAAAACAAGAACTCGCCCGTCGCATCAGGGCTAAGACCAATCCCGGCAAAAGCCATGATGCCAATCACCGTTGCTCCCAACAGCGGGATTTGCGTTTTGGCCGCAGCCTCATCCGCCGCATCGCGCGAATTCTTGCCGCGCAGCATTGCAATCTGCATTCCTTCGGCCACCACAATGGCGTTGTCCACCAACATACCCATCGCGATGATCAAAGCGCCCAACGAAATTCGTTCCATTTCGATCGAGAACAATGCCATGAACAACAACGTGCCAACCACGGTCAGCAACAGAGTTGTTCCCACAACCACAGCCGCGCGCCAACCCATGAACAGGGCCAAAACCGCAACAACAATAGAGACCGACAGCGCGAGGTTCACCAGAAAGTCGTTCGATGCCTGCTCAACAACGACGTGCTGCTGGTAAATCGGCAGGATTTCGACACCATAGGGGATCTGAGAATCCAACTCGGCAAATTTCGCGTCAGCACGCTTGCCGACCTCAACGATATTATCAGTCGAAAGCCCAGCGATACCCAGAGTGAAGGCTTCGGTCCCGTTGAACCTGATGATTAAATTAGGATCGGTTAGGCGACCACGATGTACATTCGACATATCGAACAGGTTGATAACCTGGCCCTGCGATCCTACAGAAAGGCCAGCAATGGCGGAAACCGTATCGGACCCTTCGGCGGTTAATATCGCGGTCCGGCCATCTTCTGATCGCAATGACCCCGACGAGTTTACCGAGTCCGCATTTGTAATCGCGTCGGTAAGCGCCTGCAGAGGCACGTTCTGGTTCACCGAAATAGACAGGTCGGGTTCGATAAAGATCGCCTCTTGCGGCAGGCCCATCACCTCGACATCCGCGACACCGTCAACCGTCAGTAGTTCGCGCCGAAGAAATGTGGAAAGCTCATGTTTTTCAGCGTCCGAGAAGCCCTCGGCCGTGACCGCATAAAACAAGCCAAACACATCGCCAAACCCGTCATTGACCAGCGGATCACCCACCCCCGATGGCAGCTCCCGTGAGGCGTCACGGACCTTGGCGCGCAATTTGGTCCAGATCTCCGGCAGCTCGGTCCCATCATAGGCTGAGTTAATCTCGACCTCGATCAGCGAAAAACCAGGCTGGTTCATTGATGTGATTGTCTTGACCTCGCCCATCTGCTGGATGACGGATTCCAGTGGCTCTGAAACCTCCAGCGCCACTTGTTCAGCCGTTGCCCCCGGATACTGGGTAGCGATGACGGCGTTTTTGATTGTGAAGGCTGGATCTTCCAGACGGCCAAGCGACAGAAATCCCCAGATGCCGCCGAACAAGGCGATCAGGATGACCAGCCATGTATAGATAGGGCGATCAATGGATGCGCGTGCGATGTTCATCAATCCGCCCCTTAGTTGGCAAGACCGGTAAAGCGGCGCACCACCTGACCGTCAATCAAAACGTCGCCGCCGGCGACAACGATTTCTTCCCCGTCACTTAGGCCGTCCAGTACGTTGACATCACCGGTTTCCGTGGGCTCGATGGTAACGGGGACGCGGCGCAGTGTCCCTTGGTCAGCCCCAGTCGGAGAAAACACCATTACGCCCAGCGCCCCTTCGACATCGGCCACAATGGCTGTAGGCGGAACAAAGATCCCCCGTTTCTGGTCCTTGACCCGAACAGTCACAGTAGCCGACGAACCAGGCAGAATTTGCAGCCCTTCAGGCGGTGTCAGGCCAAATTGGATGCGGAAGGTTTGACCGACACTTGAAGATTCGGCGTCGAATTCGCGGATCTGAAGCGGGAAGACTTCGTCGCTCACCGGAAATTTCGCGGTGATGGTGATGTCATCCTGCTGGCCCGACCGTTGAAACAAAATTTCGGGTACGTCGACCTCAATCCGAAGTTCGGACATATCATGGATGCGCACGATCGGGGTACCTGCGGAAACAGTGGTAAAGGCCTCGACCGCCCGGCTGGACACCAGCGCGTTAAACGGTGCCGTCAATGTCGCCTGTTCCAGGTCGTATAGCGCGTCACGCACAGCGATATCAGCCAGTTGCGCCGCAGTCTCAGAGTCGTCCACAGCCACTTGGCTGGCCGCAGTTCCCCGCAGCCGAGACAGGCGGGCCAGGGTCCGATCCGCCTGATCTTTCTGCAGAACGGCACGATCATAGCGGCGCTGGAACGGCTCGCGATCCAGCTCGGCGATCAGCTCACCCTTGGGGATGACAAATCCTTCAGCCACTGGCATTTCAATGATCTGTCCAGCCACCTGAAAGGCCAGATCAACCGTTTGCCGCGCAGCGACGCGACCAAAGAACTGACGTGTGAACCCAGGTGTGGTTTCCTTTACCACCATCAGCTTTACCGGCTTGGCAGCTTCTTCAGCCATGATTGAGCTGGAGAGAATGGTCAGGGCCACGCCCAAAGCAGAGATCAGTTTCATTTCTTCAGTCCCTCGGGAATTCCAGTTTTCAGTATGTTTTCCCGGATCTTCCGGGCCAGTCTTGCGAATTCTGCCGTTTCATCTTTGGTCAGTCCGGACGCGCGCTGAAACAGGGCGCCCGCTTGGGCCACAAGCATCTGGCGTGTTTCTGTGCCTTTTTCGGTCAAAACCAAAAGCCATGCCCGGCGGTCCTCAGGGTCGCGTTCGCGCCTCAGATAGCCCGCTTTTTCCAAGGCATCGGCGGTCGACGTGATTGTCGAAGGAACTGACAGCATGTCAGCCGCTAAAACGCCCATGCGCCTGGGCTGATCCAATTTGATCACCATATGGCATTCCTGATGGCTCAGCTCTATTTCGATGGCATCGAAGCTCTCCTCGAGCTTCCAATAGAGCGCATACACACCCATCATCGCCTGCATCTCGGGGCTTAAGCGATGCAACAGAGTGTTATGATCATGGGCCATGGGATGATTCCTTGCAGAATTTGACGCGTATATACTTCGAAAAACGAACTATTCAAGAACTGAAGCTCAATTTCCAACCAAGCTTAACATTCCCTCGGGTCAATCTCTCTTGAACAATACCAATCATAACGGCATTTTAGGTGAATCCAGAAATCCAGGACCCAACATGTATACGCCAGCAATCACCGGCTCGGGTGTTTTCACGCCAGATAATGTCATTACGAATGCCGAGCTCGTTTCGGCCTTCAATGCATATGCCGACAAGATGAACACCCAGAACGCAGAGGCGATTGCCGCTGGTGACGTTGAACCGATGCAGCATTCGTCTGAAGAGTTCATTCTGAAGGCCTCCGGAATCGAAAACCGCTATGTGATGGACAAAGCGGGCGTTCTGGATCCCGACGTGATGCACCCGCTGTTTCGTCAGCGCTCTGACGATGAACCTGGCATCATGACCGAAATGGCCGTTGACGCCTGCAAGAAAGCGCTGGCACAGGCAGGGCGCAACGGGGACGATGTTGATCTGGTAATCTGCGCGGCTTCGAACCATGAACGGGCTTATCCTGCAATCGCGATTGAGATCCAGCAGGCGCTGGGATGCAAAGGCTTCGGATTCGATATGAACGTTGCCTGTTCTTCGGCCACGTTCGGCATTCAGGCGGCGGCGGATATGGTCAGGTCCGGTTCGGTCAAATGTGCGCTTGTGGTAAACCCCGAGATTTGCACGGGCCACCTGGAATGGCGTGACCGAGATTGCCACTTTATTTTTGGTGACGTGGCAACGGCCACCGTGATCGAACGGATCGAGGATGCGACCGGACCGCATTTCGAGATTTTGTCGACCAGCTGCGCCACGGATTTTTCCAACAACATCCGAAACAATAATGGCTTCCTGCGTCGCACTCGGCCAGAGGGATTGACCGACCGCCGCGACATGCAGTTCATGCAAAACGGCCGTAAAGTGTTCAAAGAGGTTCTTCCAATGGTCAGCAAGCACATTGCCGACCATATGGACGCCGAAGGTATCAGCAACGCCGATCTCAAACGTCTTTGGCTACATCAAGCGAACAAAACGATGAATGATTTCATCGGTAAAAAAGTCATGGGCCGCGAACCCGCCCCCGGAGAGCAGCCAAACATCCTGCAAGACTATGCGAACACGTCCTCGGCAGGGTCGATCATCGCATTTTCGAAATACTCGGACGATTTCACCGATGGCGAGATCGGCCTTATCTGTTCCTTCGGAGCAGGGTATTCCGTGGGTTCGGTAATCGTGAAACGCCACGGTTAAGACAACACTCCGCGCAACCACAAATTCGTACAAGAAAGCCGGGCTTATTCGACCCTGCTTGGTTGTTTGATCCTTGTTTCAGCACTGGCATCACCCCGTCCGGCGGCAAGCGGCAAAAGCCCCAGCATGCGAGCGTTCAGATCGGGTCAAGTTTGACCTAGCATGTCATGAGTATCGGTACGCACACCAAACTGGATCAAGACACGCAACTTCCCTTGCCTCAGCTCACGCTTTCTTCTTCAAGGTGCAGCTTCATCTCGATCAGAACATGCTGCAGCAGGCTGGTTTCCTTCAACAGGCGTTTGGCCTCGTTGACCGTGATGATACCGTCTTCGATAGCTGACTGATATTCGGTCATAAGCATGGCAAAGCGTTGGCTCAACGCGATGACATCCGAATTCACACCTCCGGTGCGAGGAGCGTCCGTGTTGCGGCCATCATATGACAGCGTAATGTTCTTGAGGTCGGCCAACGCCGACGTCACATGCGGAAAGTTGGCCACCGCTTCAAGGCGTGCAACCGCATCAACCGGCATGAACCGATCAGCATGCTCTGCATTATCTGAATAATATCGGCCAAGCGTGGCTTTGGATTTACCCGTGATCTCGCACGCGGACTCAATTCCAACGTCCTTGACCAACGCTTCGGTGTGCTTTTTGAGATAGGCCCCGATATCTGCCATGTTTTTACCTTTGCTACCTGCCTTCCCCACTACATCTGCCATTGCGGGGGAAAGGGAAATGAAATTTCCCATACCTGATTCATAATTGAAATGCGATATGTTGGCTATCCCTCAGATATGCGAGGGTTTTGTGAGTGAGTGGCGGCAATAATGCCGGTAGCGAGTGATAGCGGGGCACATATTAGCCCCGCTTCGTTTAGGCCGCTTATAGGCCGAAGGCGTCGCTGTTGTGAGTGCAGGGGCTCCATCCCCAAAGAGCGTGAGCTCATCCCCTAACTGGACAACGGCGGCGTCGCTCATTTCGCCACATGAGATGGCTTGCCCAGGCGGGGCTGGCGAATTAGACCCGAGCCATGGCAAAACTTTACTTCAACTACTCGACTATGAACGCGGGCAAATCGACCGTGTTGCTGCAGGCCTCGCATAATTATCGCGAGCGCGGCATGGATACTTACCTGATGACGGCTGCATTGGATGGGCGCGCCGGTGCTGGGAAAATTGCCTCGCGGATTGGGATATCATCCGAGGCTGATACTTTTGACACCGATGATGATGTTTTCGCCATGATCGAAGCCCGTCTGGCGCAAGGCAAAATTGCATGTGTCTTTATCGACGAAGCCCAGTTCCTGACCGAAGATCAGGTCTGGCAACTGGCCCGCGCCGTAGATGACCTGAACGTGCCGGTGCTGGCTTATGGGTTGCGGGTCGATTTTCAGGGCCGGCTGTTTCCCGGATCGGCCGCCTTGCTGGCGCTGGCGGATGAGATGCGTGAGGTTCGCACGATCTGCGAATGCGGCCGCAAGGCAACAATGGTGATTCGTCAGGACGAGAATGGAAATCCCATCACCCAAGGTGCTCAGGTCCAAATTGGTGGCAACGAAACCTATGTCTCGCTGTGCCGCAGGCATTGGCGCGAGGCCGTGGGCACCTAAACCGGATTCGGCAGCGGGCGCCCCTGAACAAAGGCCGCAACATTATCTAGCGCCATGTGCCCCATAGCGCTGCGGACCTCCTCAGTCGCGGTACCCAGGTGGGGCAACAGGGTCACGTTCTGCAAATCTATCAGAGCTTGCGGCACTGCGGGTTCGAATTCGTAGACATCCAGACCCGCACCCGCGATTTGCTTTTCTTGCAACGCCGAAATCAGGGCCGATTCATCCAATACCTCTCCCCGAGAAATATTGATCAGGATGGCAGCAGCGTTCATCGCCTGCAGCACCTGCGCATTGATCAGATGCCGGGTTTCGGCACCGCCCGGCACAGCCAGGATCAGGAAATCGACACCGGCAGCCAAAGCTTTGAGGTCTGAGACATAATCCGCCGGAAACTCTAACTCCTTTGGACTGCGCGATTGATAGGCGACGTGCATACCAAACCCATAGTGGCAACGTCGCGCGATGGCTTGCCCAATGCGCCCCATGCCCACAATGCCGACCCGTTTGCCGGTCACGTGATGGCCCAACATCTGTGTCGGGTGCCAGCCCTGCCAAAGGTTTGAACGTACCAGCCGTTCGCCTTCTCCGGCGCGGCGGGCCGTGGACAGCAGCAATGTCATGGCAATATCGGCAGTCGCATCTGTGACAGCGCCCGGCGTATTGGTCACCGCGATTCCGGCCTGACGGGCCGCCTCCACATCTATGTGATTATACCCAACCCCAAAGTTTGCCAGCAGTTTGCACCGCGGTTCCGGCACCTCAGCAAAGATCTGGGCAGAAAACAGGTCGCCCAAGGTCGGCACCACCACATCGAATTCGGACAGCGCATGCCCCATTTCCTTGAGTGACATCGGCAAGGTTTCACTGCGCATCTCTGCGTCAAACTCTGCGCGTGCACGTGCTGCGACAGTGGCGGTCATCGGTCGGGCAATGAACACACGCATCAGTGCATCCGCCCACCGGTTGGAACCTTGCCATCCGGCCCGATCAGGACGATCTCACCAGTCTCATCGGGCAATCCTAAAACAAGCACTTCGGACAGGAACTTGCCGATCTGGCGCGGAGGGAAATTTACCACCGCCATCACCTGCTTGCCCACCAATGAGGCGGGATCATAATGCGCAGTGATCTGGGCCGAGGTTTTCCGCTCGCCGATATCTCGTCCAAAATCGATCCACATCTTGATCGCTGGCTTGCGCGCTTCGGGGAAGGGCTCGGCGCGGATAACCTCGCCGACGCGAATGTCGACCTTGAGAAAATCGTCGAATGTAATTTCACTCACGAGACAGCTCCTTGGACCGATCAGTTGCGGCTTTAACAGCGCGGTGCAGCAGGTCGGGAAAACCGAATTCGTCGTGCATCAGGACCTCAAGCGCGGCCTGCGTGGTTCCATTAGGCGAAGTGACATTGACGCGCAGTTGCGAAGGGTCCTCGTCAGACGCCATGGCCAAGGCCCCTGCCCCGGCGACCGTGGACTTGGCCAGCCTCATCGCCAAATCATGTGGCAGGCCCTGAGCCTGACCCGCAGCAGCGAGCGTTTCTATAAGGTGGAATACATAGGCAGGGCCGGACCCGCTCAGCCCGGTAACGGCATCAATCTGCGCCTCATCCTGCAATCTGACCGTCTCACCGACCGCAGATAGCAGGTTTTCGGCTAGGGCCAGATCCGCATCCGAAACAGCAGAATTTCCAATCAACGCCGTGATTCCCTGTCGGATCGCCGTCGGGGTGTTCGGCATGGCACGCACGATTGGTGTTTTCTGGCCCAACACCTCTTCGAATGTTGAGATCGAGGTGCCCGCCGCCACCGACACGAACAAGCTGCGCCCACCGCCCAGGGCTGTAATTGCGGGCAGTGCATCGCCCATCATCTGTGGCTTTACCGCGACCAGCACTACCGCAGGCGCTTCGGGTAGCGGGGTATTGATGTTGACGCCCGACGATTTCAGCCAATCCGACGGGAAAGGATCAATCACCCAGACTGACGAGGCAGGAAGGCCATGCTCTAACCACCCGGCAAGCATGGCCGATCCCATCTTTCCGCATCCCAAAAGCACCAGCCCCTGTTCGGCGACGCGTGACATGTCCATGATTGCCCCTCCGCTTATTTGGCTCGGGGCAAAGCTTTACGCGCGGCCGTAGGCCTCTGCAATGGCGACTTGCATCGCGTCTTCCGGGGTACGGTTGCCCCATGTGACCAGTTGGATCGCGGGATAATAACGCTCGGCGCTCAGGACCGCTGCAGTGATCATCGTATCAATCTGTTCCGGGCTGGCCATCTGACCACCCGCAAGAACCAGACCGTAGCGGTAAACCATCAGCTTCTGATTGGCCCAGTATGTGAAGGCCCCGGCCCAGCACTGATCGTTCATCTTGTTCAGCAGTTCATAAAGCTCGGCCTCGCGCGCCTCAGGTGGCTCCATCTCGAACGAGCACACCATACGCAGCGTTTCGTCATAATTCGACCAGGCTAGCGTAATCGAGTAGGTGCGCCACTGTCCTTCGACAGCCATTGCGATCTGATCATCCCCGATCCGATCAAAGTCCCAATCGTGATGTTCGGCAAGATGTTCAACAATGTCGATCGGATGAAGGTCTTCTTCAAGAAACTGCTCGGAAAGGGCCATAATGCCACCTCACTAATTTCTAGCATTTCGGGGCTGGCAGCGCCCCAGCGCTAGTTGCCTGCTCTACAAGCCGGGCTTCCCCCATAGGCCTGTACTAAATATGGTGCGCTGTGGGTGGTGGCCTGACAACCCCCATTTTTGGGGATAACAGCAATAAGTTGTGGATAGCTGGCAACGGGGATCAAAATATTGGCATCAGATGCAGCTTTGTCTTGATTAATTCCCGCAAGACGGCATGATGCACAACACCGCACAACCCAGAACCGGATTGAGCGGCGTTTGTCTTTTTTCGAAAATTTCGCGGGGGGATTATTCGCCCAGCTTGGCTTCCAACGCTGCAATGCGCGCCTCGAGCGCTGTGTTTTCCTCGCGCGCTTTCTGAGCCATGGCACGGACAGCGTCGAATTCTTCGCGTGTGACGAAATCGCGATCAGCCAGCCAACGGTCGATCATCGACTTCATGGCGTTCTCCGCCTCGTCCTTTGCGCCTTGGGCAACACCCATGGCGTTGGTCATGAGTTGGGAAACATCATCCAGAATCTTGTTGCGGGTTTGCATGGTTATCCTCCGATTTGGCGGTTGGTCTCTATATGGGGAATGATTGGCGCAGGCTCAAGGTTGACTTAACCCTCAAAGCCCGGGCAATGAGACGCACATGCAGGCTGTTCTGAATTTCCCCGATCTGTCGCCCGAACTTTTCTCGATCTCGCTGTTCGGGATGGAGTTCGCACTTAGATGGTACGCCCTCGCCTATATCGCCGGGATTGTGATTGCATGGCGCCTGGGGGTGATCGCCCTAAAGCGCCCCGCCCTGTGGCCCGACAAGGCGCCACCGATGCAACCCGCCCAGCTTGAGGATTTGATCACCTGGATCATCCTGGGCGTGATTCTGGGCGGGCGACTTGGGTTCGTGCTGTTTTATCAACCAGCCTATTACCTTTCGAACCCGATCGAAATTCTGATGGTCTGGCAGGGCGGCATGGCCTTCCACGGTGGATTGCTAGGCGTCGTCGTGGCCTCATATATCTATGCAAGACGTCACCAAATTTCGATTTTGCCGCTTGCTGATCTGATCGCGCATACCGTGCCGCCTGGGCTGTTATTGGGTCGTGTCGCGAATTTCATCAACGCCGAACTGTGGGGAAGGCCCAGCGACCTGCCCTGGGCCTTTGTATTCCCTGGTCCTGCCGCCCAAAACTGCCCGGAGGTTATTGGTCTTTGCGCCCGCCACCCCTCTCAACTTTACGAAGCCGCGCTTGAGGGGTTGCTGCTGGGCGTCCTGCTGTTGTGGCTGGTCTATCGCCGCCGCGCTTTCCTACGGCCCGGTCTGGTCACAGGCGTGTTTATGGCGGGCTATGGCGCATCGCGTTTCATTGTCGAGTTTTTCCGGCAACCCGATGCACAGTTTGCTTCGGCCGGAAATCCGCTTGGACTTGCCTGGCAAATGGGCGGCTACGGCCTGACCATGGGCCAGTTACTGTCTTTGCCAATGATTGCCTTTGGCCTTTGGCTGGCATCACGCGCTAAGGCCAAGTGATGACCCTCGCCAACCTCTTACAGGCTCGTATCGCACAAGACGGCCCGATGAGTGTAGCCGACTATATGACCGAATGCCTTCTGCACCCGACGCTGGGATATTACACCACCCGCGACCCCCTTGGCCCGCAGGGCGATTTCATCACCGCCCCGGAAATCAGCCAGATGTTTGGCGAACTAATCGGGCTCGGCCTTGCGCATTGCTGGATTGACCAGGGGCGTCCGGGCCGTTTCACGCTAGCGGAGCTGGGTCCCGGGCGCGGAACGCTGATGGCTGACATGCTGCGTGCGACACAGGGCGTGGATGGCTTTCACGCGGCGGCAGATATTGTTCTGCTTGAGGCCTCACCAACCCTGCGCACCATTCAGGCAAAGACGCTGGATGCCTATGCTCCACGCTGGATTACATCAGTCACCGATCTACCCGATTCCCCGCTTTTGCTGGTGGCAAACGAGTTCTTTGACGCTCTGCCCATTCGCCAATTCATCCGTGATGGCAGCGATTGGCGGGAACGTTTGATCGGGATGAAGGACGAATCACTGGCTTTTGGCCAGGGGCCGCGGTCGCCACAGATCGCTTTGAAGAACCGGCTTGAGGACACGCAGGATGGGGATCTGGTCGAGCTTTGCCCTTCGGCCATACCGATCATCACTGTGATCGCCGGACGGATCGCGACACACGGCGGGGCCGGACTGATCCTGGATTATGGCGACTGGCATTCGCTTGGGGATACGTTTCAGGCGCTGCATTCCCACAAGCCGATAGACCCTCTTTCCAGCCCCGGACAAGCTGATCTGACCGCCCATGTGGACTTCGAACCTCTGGCGAGCGCAGCGCGAGCTGCGGGCTGCGCCCATTCGCGCCTGACACCCCAAGGCGTTTTTCTGGAACGGCTGGGCATCACTGCGCGGGCGCAAGCATTGGCGAAACCACTCAGCGGGTCCAAGCTTGAGGCGTTGATAGCCGCACATCGCCGGTTGACGCACCCAGAAGAAATGGGAAACCTGTTCAAAGTACTGGGCCTGTACCCATCTTATGCCGCATTGCCACCGGGACTGGAATCATGACGCTGGAAATTCTGACTTCGGATCTCTTGTCATCCGTACGCCATGGTTTTTTCTGCCGCCGAGGCGGGGCCTCATCCGGGATATTTGCAGGGCTCAACTGCGGTCATGGATCATCTGACCAGACCGAGGCTGTCGCGATAAACCGTAACCGCGTAGCGGATGCGATGGAGGTCGATCCCGGATCCCTTATCGGGGTGCATCAGGTGCATTCACCGACGGTCATAACTGTTGATGGTCCCATCGACGGGGAAAAGCCTAAAGCAGACGCGTTGGTTACGGCCTATCCCGGGCTGGCGCTGACCATCCTCACGGCGGATTGCCAACCTGTTCTTTTTGCCGACACCCACGCAAAAGTGATAGGAGCTGCACATGCGGGTTGGCGCGGCGCGCTAGACGGTGTGCTTGAGGCCACGTTGGACTCCATGGAGGCGCTAGGAGCACGGCGCGAGAATACAGTGGCTGTCATAGGGCCCACAATCTCTCAAACTGTGTATGAGGTCGGACCCGAGTTCCTAGAAGAATTTGCCACTGAATCATCAGAAAACCTGCGATTCTTCGCAAATGGAACGGGTGATCGGATGCAATTTGACCTCCCGTCCTATGGGCTGCACCGGTTACGTCAGGCTGGTGTCGGGCATGCAGAGTGGATTCGTCATTGCACCTATTCGGACCCGAACAGATTCTATTCGTACCGCCGATCGGTTCATGCAAAAGAAGCCGACTACGGCCGCCTGATTTCCGCAATCAAACTGTGACGCGCGTCCTGATTGTGGCGAAATCGCCGCTTTTTCGCCACATTTGTTGTGTCTATATGAGTCGCCAAAATTAGGTTTTATTGCCCTCTCTCAGATGGTTATCTGCATATTTCCGAATGTGAGCGCGGCTAGATTAAGAAAAGGAAACAACCAACTTTCTTTTGTCCCAGATTCAACCCGCGTCAGCCTTATGGCCGCCTCAATATGGCGACACGTTAGGCTCAGATTGGGTCGTTAGGCACTAAGCCTTGAACGAGTAGGACAACAGGATGAAACAAAGATCCCGCTTTCTCAGCGCTGTTCTGAAAGCGTCCAGAGAGCAAAAACTGGAGATGCCGTGGAAGCGGGTTTCCAGCCGTTCTGCCAGTGTGGCGCGCCGTTTGGCTTCGCGACGCTGATTAGACAGGCCTACCAAAGCCATTCTGCCGGCTTTGAGGGTCAAGACACACAGCGGGGGTGCTCCGATCCGGTGTGTGGCGCTTCACAGACGCTTTCTGTGAATGTGTTTAGGGGTTTGTGTGCGTAGACAATTTTCGTCTGCGAGTTGTGAGTTTGTCTGGGGGGTCAATGTGTTGACCAAGAGTTTGCGAAATTCCATCGCACCGCGCGGCCGTTACAGCCGACGTCTCGAAGTCGCCATAGCATTCAAGACAAAGAAAACCGATCAGGCGGGCCTGTACGGGGGTTCAGCCTTCCTGAGCGGATGTTTGAGGGGACGGAATTAGTATGACTATTCCACATTCTTTGGCCCGCGCCGCCAGAAACGCCGTCGATACGTCGACAATGCTGCGCGAGATTCCAAGAAATACAACAAAACAAAAAGCGCAGCTGCGGCGCTATGAGGTCAGTTCATTGTTGAGCAATGGCGAGGTATCCCAAACCCGCCACATCGCGCCAGCGCTGCCCATGTTCGAGGATGCGTTTTGTGCCTTTACGCGGGGTTCGCTTGTCGAAACCGAAAACGGGCCGATAGCGATCGAAGATCTTTTACCTGGCGATACGGTTTTGACCCAGAATGGAACTTCGGAAACCGTGGTCTGGAAGGGCTCGGTTACTTTGATCCCCGGGCGCGAAGACTCGCGTGGTCGCACGCGCCCGCTGACACGCATCATGGCGGATACCTTCGGAATGCAAAAACCGATGTCAGGCGTGACTGTCGGTCCGGCTGCGCGCCTGTTAGGCACCCCAGCACATCTGCGGCACTTGTATGGCGGATCTCCTGTTTTGACGCCCGCACACGAGTTCCAAGACGGGATGGGCGTCATCGAGATGCTACCGCCTACCCCAATCGAATTGTTTCACATCTGTCTGAAACGCCATTCGGTTATCAAGGTAGACGGATTACAGTTTGAATCATATCATCCAGGCGTAAATGCGGTTCGGATGATCAGCCATTCGCTTCGCTCAATCTATTTGAACTTGTTCGAGCATGTCGAATCGCTGAATGACTTTGGCCCGCTGCAGTTACCGCGTGCCGGAGATGGAGAGGTGGACGCAATCACTGCCTGAGTTTTAACCAGTACTGCAAAGTGGGGGCTTTATGCAGATTTTAATTAGTTGGGTTTTGTTTCTGGTTGTCACGGCGATTCTGCCGCCGTGCACCAGCCGTCACAAAAGGATGCGCTTTACGCCGTCCGGTTCATTCGTTCTTCCAGGACGTCAAACGGTACACCGGGCTCGTCCTTAGCGCCGCGTATCACAAGTGAGGTTTTAACGCTGGCTACGTTTGGCGTGGTCAGCAACTCGCCTGTTAAAAACTGCTGAAAGCTGCTGAGATCAGGAGCGACGCATTTCAGAATAAAATCCACTTCGCCGTTCAACATGTGGCATTCACGGACAAGTGGCCACTCGCGGCAGCGTTCCTCGAATGCGCTGAGTTCGGCTTCGGCTTGGCTTTCCAGTCCGACGCTTGCAAAGACCTGAACCTCAAAACCCAGCTCACGCGCATTCACTTCCGCGTGGTATCCGCGGATAAGGCCCGAGTCCTCCAATGTGCGCACGCGCCGCAGGCACGGAGGCGCGGAAATTCCCACACGTTTCGCGAGCTCTACATTGGTCATGCGACCGTCTGCCTGCAATTCTGCCAGAATCTTGCGGTCAATCTCGTCCAGCCGTGTCGCGACCATAAAAAGCTCCTGAATTTTCGGTTGTTATATCAGCACCCAAGGGATGCGCAATAATGTTTCGCGTTTGCGCAATATTCTTTGGTTTTCCAGGTATTTTTCTAGCGCGAGTTGTGAAACGGATTCTCCGATACGGCACGAAGGGGCTTTAAGCGCCTCAAGGGGGTCGCTATATCCATTCGCCAAGGGGCCGCAGGCCCGTATCAGGCAGATCGAGTCGGGGGTATCATGGCCGAAACAAAACACACCAGGGTTCTGATAATCGGATCAGGACCTGCCGGTTATACTGCGGGCGTATATGCCAGCCGTGCGATGCTGGAACCGATCCTGGTTCAGGGCATCGAGCCGGGCGGACAGCTGACGACCACCACCGAGGTCGAGAACTATCCCGGTTTTACCGAAGTCCAGGGGCCTGATCTGATGATCAAGATGCAGGAGCACGCCGCCGCGATGGGGTGCGAGATCATCGGCGACATCATCAGCGATCTGGATGTCTCGAAACGCCCGTTCACCGCAAAGGGCGACAGCGGCACCATCTACACCGCCGATGCGGTCATTCTGGCCACTGGCGCGCGGGCGAAATGGCTGGGATTGTCCTCGGAAGAGAAGTTCAAAGGCTTTGGCGTTTCCGCCTGCGCCACATGCGACGGGTTCTTCTATCGCGGGCAGGAGATCGTTGTAATCGGCGGCGGCAATACCGCCGTGGAAGAGGCGCTGTTTCTGACCAACTTTGCCAGCAAGGTCACCTTGATCCATCGCCGCGATGAATTGCGCGCCGAAAAGATTCTGCAGGATCGGCTGATGAAGAACGACAAGATCGAGCCCCTGTGGTTCCACGAACTGGACGAGGTCACCGGAACCGATGCGCCTTTGGGTGTCGAAGGCGTGCGCGTCAAGAATGTGAAAACCGGTGAGATTCGCGAAATCCCCTGCAAAGGTGTTTTCATCGCCATCGGCCACGCGCCCGCGAATGAGCTGGTCAAGGACTCGCTGGAAACCCATATGGGCGGCTATGTGATCACCAAACCGGGCTCCACAGAAACCTCCATTCCAGGTGTCTTTGCTGCCGGAGACCTGACAGATCACATCTACCGTCAAGCCGTTACCAGCGCCGGGATGGGCTGTATGGCCGCGCTGGATGCTGAACGGTTCCTGGCCGAGCAGGATTAATCAGGTGATCGAATTCTCCGGCCCGATCTGGAGAATTCTGTTCCTGTCACAGATAGACGCCCCTTTGGCCCCAGCACGGGCGCCAGAGGGGCGTTTTCATTATGCGGGCCAATTCGCGCTTTATTCTTCGCTGAGCGCTGAGGGTGCCGAAATAGCCATCAAACGCTATGTCTGCCCATCCGATCCACCACGCATTCTTCAAAAATGCCGGATCACCGGCGCTCGGCTGGTAGATCTGCGGGGGCGCAGCGAAGCCTCGGTCGTGTGGCAGGATACCCACGAAAAAGAAGGCGCCTCACCCACCTGGCTATTTTCGGATGACGCCCGCGCCAAAGGCGCCGATGGCTTGCTATACAGCTCGCGATCCCGGCCAGAACTCAGTCATGCGGTTTTGTTTAGCACCTCGCCAGAGGTAGTGTGCCTGGATGGGGATCCGCATCCCTGGTTGCCGGGGCATAGAGGCTTCGCTTGACCCCCGCTCTGCGCCGTTACAGACTCTGAGATGCGAGCAAAACGAACACAGGTGAACCGAGTGAAAAGCGTACTATGGCAAGGCGGGTGGGCTACCCGGCTGAGGATCATGAGCGGCCTGATCCTGTTCATCTTTGCCTTCTTTCACTTCATCAATATCGGTCTGGGACTGTTTCATACTGATTATCTCCACGGAATGCAGAAAGGCCGCCATGTCATTACGCGCAATAACATCGGCAGCGCGATTCTATATCTGGCCTTGCTCGTGCATTTTGGGCTGGCGCTGTATTCGTTAGCTCAGCGCAGAACCATGCGAATGCCTTTCAGTCTGGGGCTACAGGTGGTGCTTGGATTTGTGATTCCACTGCAACTGATCTCGCACCTTGTTCACACCCGATACGCACATTCAGTTTTCGGGGTTAATGATGAGATGGGTTATATCATCGCGCTAATGTGGCCCAGCTATGCAATCTGGACACAAAGCCTGCTTTTGCTGGTGGTTTGGGTCCACAGTTGCATCGGTCTTCACATGTGGCTGCGCCTGACATCCTGGTGGCAAAGGACGCTACCTTATTTGATCGGGCTCGCCGTGTTCATTCCGTCTTTCGCTCTGGCAGGTCTTTTGACAGAGGGCCGACGCATCTGGGCTGATTTCGCCGACCCGTTTCTGCGCGATCAGTATATCGAACATTACAACTGGCCATCGCCCGAGGCATTTCAGGCTCTGATGGGTGTGAGGCAAGATACGCTGCTTGCATTCGGGCTGGCGGTTGGCGCTACATTGCTTGTGTTTCTGGTGCGCAAAATTTTGCGACGCCGGCATTCGGTGCGCATCAAATATGTGGAAGGCCCCGAAATTGTGGCCGAAAAAGGCATGACTCTGCTTGAGATTTCTCAGGCCAACGGCATTCCCCACACTGCGCTATGTGGTGGCAAGGGGCGCTGCACCACCTGTCGCGTTATTGTCGAGAATGGTGCAGATCAGCTCCCCGTCCCCAGTGAGATCGAGGCCCGCAGCTTGGCTGCCGTAAAAGCACCCGAAGGCGCACGCCTGGCCTGTCAGATCCGCCCGACCGAGCCAATCACGGCCTTTCGGATGTACAATCCCGGTAGCGGTCGCAATCGCGCCCATGCCAGTCAGGGGCAGGAACGTAAACTGGCGGTGCTGTTTCTGGACATGCGTGGGTTCACGGCACTGACCACCGGGCAGTTGCCCTATGACATCGTTTTCCTGCTCAACCGGTTCTTTGACGCCATCGTACCAGCCATCACCTCGGATGGGGGTGTGGTCGACAAGTATATGGGTGACGGGCTGCTGGCGGTGTTTGAAACCACCGATGCTGCAAGTTCAGCACGGGCCGGGATGAAAGCTGCAGCCAATGTCAGCCGCGCATTGCAACGGTTCAACGAACAACTCGAAACCGAGGGCAGCCCGCTTATCCGCATTGGAATGGGGTTACATCTGGGCGATCTGGTTCTGGGCGAAATCGGCGCCGTGGGCACTGCAAGCCGCACGATTATCGGCGACGCCGTGAATGTCGCCAGCCGATTGGAGGCCGAGACCAAGGGGTTGGGTGTCGAGCTTTTGGTTTCGGGCGATCTGCTGAAGGCAGCGGGGCATGACGGTTGGCAGAACGATCTGCGCCCCTTCCAGTTGCGTGGGGTAACAAGGCCAATTTCTGCCCTGCCGATCGAACGTGCATCCAACCTCACCCCCAAGATTGCCACCTGAGAACACACTCATTCAAACCGGTCTATTTGGCCTTGATCCAAGGGATTGTCGTCGGGTTTCGCGTCAAAATGTGGAAAATCCTTCCAATCCGGAGAAAAACCGCGCATATCGTCCTTTGTTTCATAAATCCATCTGGACTTCACCCGGCCGCCGGGGCACATGCCCGGCAAACGCCCCTGAATCACTGGCCAATCCATCCTTCGACAAGAGAATTCCCATGACGATGTTAAGCAATCTGGCGCCGATCTCTGAACTTTATGTTTCGTACGAGTCCGCACAGAAACTGAAAGTAGAAGCTGCCGACCTGACAAGCTGGGACCTGAGCCCTCGTCAGATCTGTGATCTGGAACTGCTGATGAATGGCGGGTTCAACCCGCTGAAAGGGTTCCTAAGCGAGGCCGATTACGACAATGTCGTCGAAAACATGCGCCTGGCCGACGGCACCCTTTGGCCGATGCCAATCACGTTGGATGTCCGCGAAGACTTCGCTGAGGGCATCAAACTGGGTCAGGACATTGCACTACGCGACCAGGAAGGTGTCATTTTGGGCACCATGACTGTGACCGACCGCTGGACGCCGAACAAGGCACGCGAGGCGGAAAAGGTCTTTGGTGCAGATGACGATGCCCACCCGGCGGTCAACTACCTGCACAACACTGCAGGCAAGGTTTACTTGGGCGGTCCTGTTGTTGGTATCCAACAGCCCGTTCACTATGACTTCCGCGCTCGCCGCGACACACCGAACGAGCTGCGCGCCTATTTCCGCAAGCTGGGTTGGCGCCGTATTGTTGCGTTCCAAACCCGCAACCCGCTGCACCGCGCGCATCAGGAACTGACCTTCCGTGCCGCCAAAGAGGCGCAGGCCAACCTACTGATCCATCCGGTTGTTGGTATGACCAAGCCGGGCGACGTGGACCACTTTACCCGCGTGCGTTGCTATGAGGCTGTTCTGGACAAGTACCCGGCCTCGACAACTTCGATGTCACTGCTGAACTTGGCGATGCGTATGGCAGGCCCGCGCGAGGCGGTGTGGCACGGGTTGATCCGCGCCAACCACGGCTGCACGCATTTCATTGTCGGCCGTGACCACGCAGGCCCCGGCAAGAACTCGGCCGGCGAGGATTTCTACGGTCCCTATGATGCGCAAGATCTGTTCCGCCAGTTCCAGGATGAAATCGGCGTTGAAATGGTCGATTTCAAACACATGGTCTTTGTGCAGGAACGCGCTCAATACGAACCGAATGACGAGATCGCCGACAAAGACAACGTCACGATCCTGAACATCTCGGGCACAGAACTGCGCCGCCGTCTGGCCGAAGGCCTGGAAATCCCCGAATGGTTCAGCTTCCCTGAGGTTGTGACCGAGCTGCGCAAGACCAAACCGCCGCGCAGTCAGCAGGGTTTTACCGTATTCTTCACCGGTTTCTCCGGCTCGGGCAAATCGACCATCGCCAACGCGCTTATGGTAAAGCTGATGGAGATGGGCGGTCGTCCGGTGACCCTGCTGGATGGTGACATTGTTCGTAAGAACCTGTCATCGGAACTGGGCTTCTCGAAAGAGCACCGCGACCTGAACATCCGCCGCATCGGCTATGTGGCCAGCGAGATCACCAAGAACGGCGGCATCGCTATCTGTGCCCCAATCGCACCCTACGCCACGACCCGCCGCGCCGTCCGCGAAGATGTCGAAGCGTTTGGCGCTTTCTGCGAGGTTCACGTGGCCACCAGCATCGAAGAATGCGAACGCCGCGACCGCAAGGGCCTGTACAAGCTGGCGCGTGAAGGCAAGATCAAAGAATTCACCGGAATTTCCGATCCCTACGACGTACCTGCCAATCCCGAGCTGAGCGTCGAGACCGAGAATGTGGATGTAGACAACTGTGCCCACCAGGTTCTGCTCAAGCTGGAAAGCATGGGTTTGATCGCCGGATCGTAACCTGCGCAAAGAATCAAGCAAAAGGCCCTCGGTTTCCGGGGGCCTTTTTCTATTGGATTATAGTTCTGCCCGAATGGCGGCGACAGCGCGTCCTTCGAAATCACCAAATTCCGCCGCTTTGGACTGGCTGGCCCGCAGGGCATCTAGACACGCGGCATATTCATCGACCGAAGCGGCTTGAATCGCACTCCGAATGTCGGCCTCGGAATCGCACAGGACCATCCCGGATGTGTCGAAGAAATCACCAATATTGGGACAGCCCCAATAGATCGGCACAGTCGAGCACAAAATCGCGTCTGTCAGCTTTTCCGAAAAGTAATTCCGCTCCCGCACATTCTCGATCACCACCGAATAGCGATATGGGGCCAGCCCGTCAGACTTCAAGTCAAACGGAGTATAGCCACGCCCCATAATATCGACATCTGCCCCGGATTCACGAACCCAGTCGATCACGGAATGGCGCAGCTGATGTCCTTCGAGATCACGTTTGGCCGAGGCGATCAGAGAACAGGATTTAGATTTCTCAACCAAAAGTTCTTGCCAATCAGGCACCATCGTCACGCCATAAGGCAGAAACACGGCGTTTGGGATACCTTGCAACAAAACATCATGAAAGGTCAGCACCCGGAAGAACCGCCGCCACGTATAGCGCAACATGCGATCATGTTTAGCATGGATGGCCGAAGGTTCTCCCATCATCAAAGATATCCGCGCACGTGTTCCCCGACGAAGACGCAAATGTACGGTGGAATTGGGGTACATGATCAGATGGTCCGTGTGCGCAAGATCGCCCACTGTTTTTCCGATCAGACGATCCGGGCAACCTTCGGGCCAGGTCAGTTCCGACAAAGGAACCGTGGCCAGTTTCGGCCCTAACCGATGCCCATAGGGCAATATGGCGATTGCAGGTTCTGTCATCATCCGGCATCTGGCAAATTAACCTGACCCCGCATCAGGATATGCCCGCGACCGGCGACCTTGATGCCTGTCATCGCATCCGATGGACCAGCTCGGGTAACAGTCGCCTGACCGGGGCGCCCCATATCATGGCCTTGCTCGGCAATAAAAACGTCCTTTGGCATCAGCCCATGTTTCCAGAGATACGCCGCCATCGCACCAGTGGCAGATCCGGTAAACGGATCCTCGGGCGGGCTGGGCGGGGCCAACAGCAATCTCGAGAATGTATCGCCTGCTTTGGTCGCGCCTTTGAGCGTTACAAGAAAGGGTTCGGCCATATCGGAGCCGGAAAAGCCCGCCTTTTCGGCAATCTCGCGCAAAGACCTTTCGACCAGTTTTGCCGCGCGCAGGGCGTCGTGATCACGAAGAACAGTGACACAGAAGGGCAGCCCGGTAGAAACAAATTGCGGAGGCGAGATGATCGCCTCTTTGGGCAGACTGATGGCAGAGGCGACCAGCTCGGCGGGAACATAGGCGCCGAATTGTGGTGCAATCTGCGTCATCTCGATTTCATCACCGCTGATGCAGATCGAAACGATCCCCGCGCCGGTTTCAAGCGTCAGGGTATTGCCTTGCAGCATTCCTCTGGACTGCATTGCAGCTACGGTGGCGATCGTGGGATGCCCGGCAAAGGGGATTTCGCGACTGGCCAGAAAATAACGAACCCGGAAATCGGCCACATCGGACGGGCCAGTAAAGGTGCATTCAACCAAGGACGTCTCGCGCACATAGGCCATGCAGACGTCTTCGGACAGAGCTGCCCCACCATGAACAACAGCGCAACCATTGCCACCAAAGGCGCGATCGCTGAAGGCGTCTACCCAGTCAAAGTCGAACCAGTTCATGTGTCGTGCACTCCGATATTCGAACCATCATAGGTTCGACTGTCTCGCCCGACAGGCCATGGATGTCACGAGGAAAACGTACGGAGGCCGCTTTAGTGCACGGCCACCGGTGAAAAATCATGCTCGCGCGCCAGGTTAAACGCCAGCTTGCGATCAGCAACCAGTGCCAGTTGCTGGCCGTCGGCATCGTGTACCGCATATAGCAGGCTCAGATCTCCGGCCTGTTCGCGAACTTCCCGAGGTAGATCGGCGACTTCAACTGTTTTGACATAGACGATCCGATCGCCTTCGGCGTTGATTTCAAACGGTGTATTCATTGCTCTTACCCCTTCCTTATGTTGATCGTTTGCACCACGGTTTCGGGCACGGCGCGGGTCAGATCCACATGCAGCAGACCATTTTCAATGATCGCTTCGCCAACCTCGACCCCATCGGCCAACACGAACATGCGCTGAAACTGACGTGCCGCGATCCCACGGTGTAGAAAGATACGTCCTTCGCTGTCGTCGCGCTGACGTCCCCGGATCACCAACTGTCGATCTTCGATGGTAATCGACAGGTCCTCTTCTGCAAACCCAGCCACAGCCAGGGTAATGCGGTAGGAAAAATTCGAGGTCTGTTCAATATTATAGGGCGGATACCCCTCATTTCCGGCCTTTGCAGACCGCTCCAGAAGGCGTTCCAACTGCTCGAACCCCAAAAGATGCGGGTATGAGCCCAGAGTAAGTTTAGACACGTATTTTCGTCCTTTATTGCCAAAGCGACGTGTTGTGCGGCCCCATTCTGGCAACCGCGTATAATAGAATATGGGAATATACAGCGATGTCCACAAGGTCTGGCCGGATCAAGCCTGACACACTATCTTGTGTGACAAGCACCACAACAACTCTGAGTCGCCAATGAACGCGCCCACCGATCTTTCGATGAAAACTGATGAGGTTCTGCGGGTAGAGCTGGAAGTTTTCCGCCGTCAACACCGTGATCTTGACGAAGCAATCGAGGCGCTTCAGGCCACTGGCACCTCGGATCAACTGACGATCAAACGGTTGAAAAAGCAGAAACTGCGCCTGAAAGACATCATTCGCCTGATCGAAGACCGCCTGACCCCGGATATCATCGCCTGAGACATCTGAACCGCATTGCCACAAAGGCGGATTTGGCTATAGTTCGCGCTCTTTCGGAAGGCAGGGACGCAAGCGGATGAGCGACGTTAAAGTGGGGATCATCATGGGAAGCCAGTCAGACTGGTCCACGATGAAAGAAGCCGCAGATATTCTGGATGAGTTGGGCGTGGCCTATGAAAAACGCATCGTTTCAGCGCACCGCACCCCAGATCGCTTGTGGGACTATGGCAAGACTGCTGTCTCGCGCGGATTGCAGGTGATCATTGCAGGGGCCGGCGGGGCCGCGCATTTACCGGGTATGATGGCCTCGAAAACACGCGTTCCTGTGATCGGCGTTCCGGTGCAGACGCGGGCACTGTCTGGCGTCGATTCGCTCTATTCCATTGTTCAGATGCCCAAAGGGTTCCCGGTTGCGACTATGGCGATCGGGTCGGCAGGCGGTGCCAATGCGGGATTGATGGCCGCTGGCATTCTGGCGCTGCAGGATAACGCTCTGGCCGACCGGCTGGATGCCTGGCGCGACGCGCTATCGGCCTCAATCCCCGAAGAACCCGAGGGATGAGCCGGATCGGATTTATCGGCACGGGCCATATTGCGGCCCCGATGGTGCGTTTTTTGGCCCGTAAAGGGCACGAGATCTCCGTGACAGAACGCAATGACCAGGTTTCAACCGCGCTAAAGGCTGAACTGGGTGTGTCTGTCACGACGCCACAGGCCGTGATTGATGCATCCGAGATCGTGTTCCTGTGCCTGCGCCCACATATCGCTGCGGACGTTCTGGCCGCCTTAACGTTTCGATCCGACAATCAGATCGTCTCGGTCATGGCAGCAGTTTCGAAAGATGAACTAACCGAGCTCTGCTCTCCGGCGCCGGCAATCGTGCAAACCATTCCGCTGGGATTTTTGGAAGCCGGTGGCTGCCCGCTGGTCGCTTTCGGCAACGATCAACTGCTGGCCGATTTGTTCGCACCGGAAAACCCGGTGATCAAGGTCGCAGATGAGGCGGCACTGAACGCCCATTTCGCCATTTGCGCCATGGTTCCCGGCCTTCTGGACCTGATGGCGACCGGAGCAACTTGGCTGGGAGACACAACCGGAGACGCAGCCGGGGCCGAATTCTACACCACCCAGTTGGTATCGGGCTTTCTGCACGCGATGGATAAGAAGGCCGCAGGCCGCCTAGAGGCCGAACGCGATGCGCTGGCCACTGACGGCACGCTGAGCCTGCAAATGACACAGACCCTGCAAGATCAGGGCGCGCACAAGGCATTGCACGGAGCACTTGGCGCTATTGGCAAACGTTTGGAGAGTTGAGAATGGTGGAAATGCTTGCCCCCGGCGCGACAATCGGGATTTTGGGCGGCGGTCAACTGGGCCGTATGCTGTCCGTTGCTGCAGCCCGGCTGGGTTTTGTGTCGCATATTTATGAACCCGGTGCGACCCCGCCTGCGGGTCATGTGGCGGATCGTGTGACCACCGCCTCTTATGATGATGCCGAGGCCCTCAAGGCCTTTGCCGAAGCAGTCGATGTCATCACCTATGAGTTCGAGAACATCCCCACCGAAGCACTGGACATTCTGGAAGTCCACCGCCCCATCCGCCCGGGGCGCGAGGCGCTGCGGGTCAGTCAGGATCGACTGAACGAAAAGGCTTTCTTGCAAGGGCTGGGCCTGAATACCGCACCCTTCGCCGATATCACGGATCTGGACAGCCTGAAGGCTGCGATTGACCAGATCGGCACCCCTGCCATCCTGAAGACCCGCCGATTTGGCTATGACGGCAAGGGACAGGCCCGGCTACGCAGCACCGATGACGCTGAAACTGCTCTGGCAGACATGGCGGGTGCGCCTGCGATCCTGGAAGGCTTTGTCGATTTCAGCCATGAGGTTTCGATCATTGCCGCGCGCGGATTGGATGGTCAGGTCGCCTGTTTCGACCCCGGTGAGAACGTGCATCGCGATGGCATTTTGCATACCACCTCCGTCCCTGCCCGCCTGCCCGCAGCAAAGCGCACAGATGCGATCCTGTTGGCGGCAAATATCCTGAACGCCTTGGACTATGTCGGCGTCATGGGGGTCGAGTTGTTCGTGACCCCGCAGGGTCTGATCGTGAACGAGATCGCACCGCGCGTGCATAACTCGGGCCATTGGACACAGAATGGCTGCGCGGTGGATCAATTCGAGCAACATATCCGTGCCGTGGCAGGCTGGCCTCTGGGCGACGGGCAGCGTCATTCAGACGTGGTGATGGAGAACCTGATCGGCGACGATATGGACCGCGTACCTGAACTCGCGACCGAACGTGATGTTGCGCTGCATCTTTATGGCAAGGCCGAGGTGAAGGCAGGCCGCAAGATGGGTCATTTTAACCGCATCACGCGGTAAATCAGCCGACAAACCGCGCGGCGATATCCCCGGCCATATAGCTGACGCGCCCGGCAGCCAGCGTTGCCGCGACACGGTTTGTATCTGCCTCCAGAATGACCAGATCGGCACGCTGCCCGGGGGTGAGCGTGCCGCGATCTTGCAACCCAAGTACGCGGGCTGGCCCTGACGACACCAGCGCCCATGCGCCCGCCATGTCCAGAAGGCCGGATTTGGCCAGCATCAAGGCTGCCCGGCGCGGGCTGGGATAGTGATAATCCGAGGCCAGTGCATCGCACAGCCCCATCGCAATCAGGTCCAGCGCGCTAACATTCCCTTTATGCGACCCGCCGCGCACCACATTGGGCGATCCCAGGATGATGTGATCCCCGGCGGTGCGGGCGGCCTCGGCGGCTTCCAGCGTTTCGGGGAACTCTGAAATCCGCGCGCCCCGCGCGCGCCAATCGGCGCGAGTTTGGGCTGTGGCGTCATCGTGGCTGCCCATCCGGACGCCCTGCTTTGTCAAAGCAGTACAGAGTACATCCAGTGCGGTATACACCTCATCCCGGCGAGCATGCATCGACAGCAGCATTTCGAAATGCACCTCGGGATTGCGACCGGCCTTGAGCGCCTGTCCGGTCAGACGCGGGGGCTTACGCCCCTCAGCCAGACGGTCATGCGGCAGGTGGTCGTTGAACACGACATAGGGCACCTGCCAAGCCGCAATCTTTTCTGCCAGTCCGGCGTAATTGTCCAGCATATGCGTTTCGAACCGAAGCTGGGGCATCAGATCGGTGACGGTGTGGTCCTTGACTGCCGCAATGGCATCAAACACCTGCCCTGCGAACTCAGGCCCGCGCACCCCACCTTCCCAACTGTAAAACTGGGCCAGAACGGCTGTGGTGATGCCATTGGCCGCCAGTTCAGCCTCGACCGAGAGGATCCCTTCGTTCATCTGCTTCATGGCACCGCGACGGGGCGCGATGTGCCGTTCAAACCCATCACCATGCAGGTCGATAATACCGGGCAGAACCAGATATCCTGACAGGTTGATCTGCCGCCCGGCAGGGCCTGTCTGAACCACGCCATCGGCAATAGACAGATCGGCATCCGTCAGCCCCTCGTCGGGCAGAAGAACCTCTGCACCGGTCAGGGTCAGGCTTAATGCGGTCATTGCGTGGACTCCGAGTCAGGTTCCGAGCAATCCTGTCCGATGCAGATCTCATCAATAGCTTCCATCACCCCGTCAAGCCAGGTGATCTGCGGGTCGAACTGGCCGAATTCGATGAAGTGCAGGGCCTGAGCTATGACCCGCGGATTGTTCATCATAAACGTGTGGGTCACCGGCAGAACCAGGTGATCAGTCATTCCTTCGACCTTGGTGCTTTCAACGGAAACCTTACCGTCATCAGGCCCATCAATCAGTGAAGAAAATACCGGGTTTAAGGAGTTTTCGCCGGCGATAACACCTAGTTCAAAATCCACCGGCGGTAGACGACCCGGGATCCCTTCGGCGCCTGTGCCCAGTTGAAGGCCCGCAGGTCCGTTGAGATAGCCGAACACCTCCCACGCGCTAAGTTCATCGACCAGTTGGCTGCCCTGATTGGGCGGCCCCAGCATGATGACACGACCCAGGTTTTCCGGGCTATGATCCTTGAGCCAATAGCGCAACAAAATGCCGCCCATCGAATGTGCTACCACATTGACAGTGTCATCGCCACAAGCCGCAAAGGCATCAGGAATGGTTTGTTCGGCCAGTTCGGGAATACCGATCTCGGTCGAGGGATAGCCCGGGCGCACAACCGAATAGTCATGTGACTTGAACAGCTGCTCCATCACGGTGAAAGAGGCCTCGGTCCGCGCAAGACCATGCAACAAGACCACGCATTTCGCGCTGGCCGCGGCGGGGAGCAGAAAGATAAGCAGGGCGATCAGAATTTTCATAAGCGCCAGATAATGTCTTAGCGCCGCTGATGAAAGCCCTACCCCCGCTGACGTCGCAGCACCGCCAGCGCAATGCCGCCCAACACCAGCGCTGCGCCAATCAAAAGCCGGGCCTCTGCTGTTTCGCTCAGCAAGAGGACACCGCCCAGAATAGCAATCACGGGCACGCTCAACTGCACCACAGCTGCAACGGTCGGTGCCAGTTGGGGCAAAACATGGTACCACAACGCATATCCCAGCCCCGAAGTGACCGCCCCGGATATTGCCGACAGCAACAAACCGGTGCCCGTCATCTGCCAACCTCCGCCGAACAGCAGCAAAGCTCCGGCCGTCACCGGAAGGGCAATGACGAAATTCGCCGCCGTCCCGGCAAGCGCATTTGGCTCGGACCGTCCCGCCAGAGAATATGCTGCCCAGCCAATCCCGGCAGCGCACATCAGGGCGGCTCCGACCGGATCCACCTGAACCGTGCCCGACGGCCAAAGCACATAGGCGAGGCCACCCAGTGCAATCGCCGCTCCCAGAAGTTGCTGTCGTGTCGGTGAATTTCCAGTCACGGCAGTGGCCACGAACATCGTGATTTGCACTATCCCAAATAGGATCAAGGCGCCCAGCCCGGCATCCAGTGTAAGATAGGCGATCGAGAACCCGATCATGTAAAGCGACAAGGCGCCAGCGCCAATGAACCGGCGAGGGCTGCGCAACGGCAGGCTGCCGCCACGTATCAAAACCAGCACCGCCAGCATCAGCGCCCCTGCCAGAACGCGCATAACCGCAAACCCCGCCGGGTCGCTATCGCCGCCTTCAACGGCCATCCGGTTCAGAATGGAGTTCGCTGCAAAGGCGCACATGGTGAGGGCGGTCAGAAGGAACAGTCGCATATCAACCCGATACCGGTTTCACACCGGTTTGGGTACTCACTTTCCTGAAGGGACCGGTTAGACCGTCGACCTCGGAACAGTTTGAGCCACAGTTTCAGTCATAAGCGGCGTGCCAAAACGAAACGGGGCCGCCCGAAGGCGACCCCGTTCCTTAGCTCTGCAGCTCCCCTCTGGGCAGTTTGGCTATACTGCCAAGCGCCTGTGGGGCCGCCAGAATTCGTCTAAGCGAATTCGACGTTTTACATCATGCCGCCCATGCCGCCCATGTCGGGCATGCCGCCGCCAGCAGGTCCATCTTTCTGCGGCTTGTCAGCAACCATTGCTTCGGTAGTGATCAGCAAGCCGGCAACCGACGCTGCATCTTCCAATGCGGTACGGACAACTTTGGCCGGGTCAATCACGCCGAATGCGAACATGTCACCATATTCTTCAGTCTGCGCATTGAAGCCAAATGCCACATCGTCGCTTTCGCGAACTTTGCCCGCAACAACCGCACCGTCGACACCTGCGTTTTCAGCGATCTGGCGCAGAGGCGCTTCGATTGCCTTACGAACGATGTTGATGCCTGCGTCCTGATCAGCGTTTGCGCCTTGCAGAGTGTCCAGTGCTTTACCGGCCTGAACCAGAGCAACACCACCGCCCACGACAACGCCTTCTTGAACAGCAGCGCGGGTCGCGTTCAGAGCATCGTCCACACGGTCCTTACGCTCTTTCACTTCAACTTCGGTCATGCCGCCGACGCGGATAACAGCAACACCGCCTGCCAGTTTGGCAACGCGCTCTTGCAGCTTTTCACGGTCGTAGTCCGACGAGGTTTCTTCGATCTGGGTGCGGATCTGAGCAACACGCGCTTCGATCTCGGCTTTTTCGCCAGCACCGTCGACGATGGTGGTTTCGTCTTTGGTGATTTCGATTTTCTTGGCAGTGCCCAGCATGTCCATGGTCACGGACTCAAGCTTCATGCCCAGATCTTCGCTGATGACCTGACCGCCGGTCAGGATTGCGATGTCCTGCAGCATGGCCTTACGGCGATCGCCGAAGCCCGGTGCTTTGACAGCAGCAATTTTCAGGCCGCCGCGCAGTTTGTTTACAACCAGAGTTGCCAGCGCTTCGCCTTCAACGTCTTCTGCAATGATCAGCAGCGGCTTTTGCGACTGGATCACTTGCTCGAGCAGCGGAACCATCGGCTGAAGCGAGGACAGTTTCTTTTCGTGCAACAGGATCATGCAGTCTTCGAGGTCTGCAACCATCTTGTCAGCGTTGGTGACAAAGTAAGGCGACAGGTAGCCGCGGTCGAACTGCATGCCTTCGACAACATCGGTCTGGGTTTCCAGGCCTTTGTTTTCTTCGACGGTGATAACACCTTCGTTGCCGACCTTCTGCATCGCGTCTGCGATTTGCTGGCCGATCTCGGTTTCACCGTTGGAAGAAATGGTGCCAACCTGAGCAACTTCAGCCGAGTCCTTGACTTCACGCGAGGCGTTCTTGATGCCTTCAACAACCTTGGCAGTTGCCAGGTCGATGCCGCGCTTCAGGTCCATCGGGTTCAGGCCCGCTGCAACCTGCTTCAGACCTTCTTTGACGATGGACTGAGCCAGAACGGTTGCGGTGGTGGTGCCGTCGCCGGCTTCGTCATTGGTGCGGCTGGCGACTTCTTTCACCATCTGCGCGCCCATGTTTTCGAACTTGTCTTCCAGTTCGATTTCCTTGGCAACCGAAACACCGTCTTTGGTGATGCGCGGTGCGCCGAAAGATTTGTCCAGAACCACGTTGCGGCCTTTGGGGCCCAGGGTCACTTTGACAGCGTCGGCCAGGATGTTCACACCTGCCAGCATGCGGTTACGGGCATCGGTGTCGAACTTGACGTCCTTAGCAGCCATGTCGTTTCTCCTTGAGAAAATGTATTGGGATGAAGATCAGAGGAAGCGCGTGGGCTTACTCGATGATCCCCATGATGTCGCTTTCTTTCATCATCAGCAGCTCTTCGCCGTTGACTTGGACCTCGGTGCCCGACCATTTGCCGAACAGGATCTTGTCGCCAGCTTTTACAGCCATTGCGATCAGCTCGCCGCTGTCCTTGCGTGCGCCTTCGCCGGTCGCAACAACTTCGCCTTCGCTGGGCTTTTCTTTCGCGCTGTCGGGAATGATCAGACCACCAGCGGTTTTCTCATCGCTTTCGGTACGGCGAACCAACACGCGGTCATGAAGCGGTTTCAATGCCATCTTTGCAGCTCCTTGGGCTCAAAGTTTATTTATCCTCCCCTCACCTTGCGGCGAGGCGTTAGCACTCGACCCTTGCGAGTGATAACGGCGTATAGCTAGGGGGTCGAAATCCCTGAGTCAACAAGCGTGAAGAATTTTTTATCCTTGGGACTCAGTCAGGCTGATCCCAGCTATAGGCCCAGTGCTTCAGACCCTCTTGTCCGGATTCCGACAAGGCGTAGACGCCTTTTTCAATTTTGTCGAACCAGCCATAATGGTTTTCGCGCATCAGCCGGGTCGCAATCGAAACACCGGTTGCCTTAGCAACATCTGCCCCTTTTGTGGCACCACATTCTGCAAGATGCGCCGCACAGCGCAAAGCATCCTGACGATAGGCGGTGACGAGGCCGTGGCGTGTGGCGCCGCCTGCGTTCGGATCACCTTCAAGCCTGTCAAACTCGCGCAGCAGCCGCGCTGTTTTGGCCTTGTCTTTTCGCGGGGCGTAGGGCCCAGGATCACAATGCACCTCGACAACGCCATCCGCCCGAACAGTTATCAGGCCAAGGCCCAACCTTCGACATAGCGCCGTGTTGTCCTTCAACGCCCGCCTGGCCGTGCGTCCGCGGGGCTTGAGAACACAGATATAGACATTTTCAGTAACCTTCAGTCGGGTGATTGCCTGGTGAAACAGCGCCAATGAGAAACGCAACTTCAACTCTACAATCACAGGCTCTTCACCCTCACGAACAGCCATGACATCGACCGCACCGACCTCGCCTTTGACGGTATAGCCCTGACGCTCTAACAGCGCCTTGATTGGGGGGTAGAGATCCTGCTCGCGGTCCATGTGGCTCATGCTATTCGAATTACTGTGGAATGCCAGACACAGATCAGGTCAGTGTCCATCCAGGCAGGTTGAACACCGGCCTTGGCCCCGGCAAGGTCGCACCCCATATAGGGATTGATCCAACCAGGATGGTACGATGCGTTTTTTGATCTTTTTGGCTTGTCTGCTGGTACCTTTCTCGGCCCAAGCGGCCTGCGAGGGGCGCGACCTGAGGTCTGACCTAAGTCCAGTGGCGCAAGCTGATTTGCAGCAGGCTTTGGCCGACTTCCCGTACCCGGAAGGAAATCACTGGATCGCGACAAAAGGCGATACAGTTCTGCATCTGATAGGAACGCTGCACACAAACGACCCGCGTATGGACGCCGTCACAGAAAGGCTGGAACCGACACTCAGCCAGGCGGATGCGTTCTATTTCGAAGTGACCCAGGACGAAATGACTGCATTTGAACAGGAATTGGCCAAAGACCTCAGCCCTGTTCTGATCACCTCAGGTCCCACCCTGATTGAGCTGATGCCGGAAGAAGACTGGGCCGCCCTGTCCAGCGGCCTGGCAGAGCGTGGCATCCCCAGTTGGATGGCTGCAAAAATGCGCCCCTGGTTTCTGAGCATGATGCTGGGTGTCCCCCCATGCATGACCGAGAATCCGGAAGCCAGCTATGGAATGGACGCGCGCCTGACCGACATGGCCGAAGCCCATGACATCCCCCAGTACTCTTTAGAGCAGATTGACGATCTGATGGCGATGTTTGACCAGCACCCGATCGAAAAGCAGGTGCAATCACTGATCCGCATGGCCAGTGCCTTTGAAAGCAGCGAGGATCAGCTGGCGACTATGGTCAATGCCTATCTGGAAGAAAAGCACGCAGAGATCATCCAATTTGCCAGACTACAGGGGCTTGAAACATCCGGTCTGTCGCAAGAGGTTTTCGACGAAGAGTGGTCCAGTTTCGAACAGCAACTTCTAGTCGGGCGCAACAACAACTGGATGCAGCACATATTGGCCATTCAGGACCAAACGGTGGTCATTGCTGTGGGCGCCGGACATTTGGGCGATGACCATGGTCTGTTGAACCAGTTGGAACAGGCTGGATACACGCTAAAACGTGCCGCTTTCTAGGCCCGGCCTTACCCTTCGTCGCAGTTTACGCAGGGGCGGGTGACAAGTGTGCCAGACCACCCTATAAGGCGCCCAAATCTACTCTCCTCAGGACGCTGAAATGACAACCCTCGTATTTGGACATAAATCCCCCGACACTGATTCCACTGGTTCGCCGATCCTGTGGTCGTGGTACATGAACGAAATCAAAGGCGAACAGGCCGAGCCTGTCCTGCTGGGCGAACCCAACACTGAAGCAGCCTTTATGCTACAGCACTGGGACCTGCCCAAGCCGCGCATCATCGCAGACGTAGAGGCTGACGCACCGGTTGTTATTGTCGACACGAACAACCCCGCCGAGCTACCCGCCAGCATCAACGGAGCCGATATTCGCGCCATTATCGACCACCATAAACTGGTCGGCGGTCTGGAAACCAAAGGCCCGATCGACATCACCGTGCGGCCGCTGGCCTGCACCGCCACTATCATGGTCGACATGATCGGCGACGATGCCGCCAAAATGCCCGATGCCATCAAAGGCGCGGCGCTGACCTGCATCCTGTCGGACACGTTGGAATTCCGCTCGCCCACCACAACCGCGCATGACCGCGCCGTGGCCGAAAAACTGGCCGCGGATCTGGGTCTGGACGTCTCGGCCTATGCTGCAGAAATGTTCGCGGCCAAATCAGATGTGTCCTCATTCTCGGACGCCGAGCTGATCCGGATGGACAGCAAGGAATACGAAGTCGACGGCACCAAATTCCGCGTTTCGGTTCTGGAAACCACAGCACCGGGTGTCGTGCTGGACCGCAAAGACAGCCTTGCGGCGTCGATGGCCGACGTAGCCAAAGAGGACGGTGTCGATCAGGTATTGCTGTTCGTGGTCGATATTCTGAACGAAGAAGCCACCCTGCTGGTTCCCAACGATCTGGTCAAAGCCGTGGCCGAGAAAAGCTTTGACGCCTCGGTTGATGGCGACGTGGTCGTTCTGCCCGGGATCATGAGCCGTAAGAAACAGATCATTCCGAACCTCAAGGTCTGATCCCAAAATCACCAAAGGCGCCTTGATCGGGCGCCTTTTTTGCTAGGCATTGCCCTTACTGGCCAAACACCACACGCACTGTCTTAGGCTCAAACGACACTCTTTGCAGATCAATGGGGGCCCATCATGACGCAGATCATCCACGCATTGCCCGAGGTTTCCAGCCGTTATAAGGCCCTGTTCGTCGATCTTTGGGGCTGTGTACACAATGGCATCACTGCTTACCCCGAAGCGGTTGCGGCCCTGCAGGCCTATCGCGCGCAAGGCGGCATTGTTGTCCTGGTGACCAACTCTCCCAAGCCGCGTGCTGGAGTCGCCACCCAGCTGGCGCAATTCAATGTCCCAGACGACGCCTATGACACGATTGCAACCAGCGGAGATTCGGCCCGGTCGGCCATGTTCCGGGGCGCAGTCGGCGAAAAGGTCTATTTCATGGGCGAATGGCAGCGGGACGCGGGATTCTTTGAACCGCTGAAGTTGTTGGACCACCCGATTCATATCGAGCGCGTGCCGCTGGCCGAGGCAGAGGGCATTGCTTGTTGCGGCCCCTTCGATCCCATGGCCGATCCGTCCGTGAACCGTGCTGATTTCCTGTACGCCAAACAAAAGGGGCTGAAGCTGCTTTGTGCCAATCCCGATATTGTGGTGGACCGCGGCGAGGTTCGGGAGTGGTGCGCAGGTGCGTTAGCCAGGCTTTATACGGAAATGGGTGGCGAAAGCCTATATTTCGGAAAGCCTCATCCGCCGATCTATGATCTTGCCCGCCGCAGGTTGCAGGAACTTGGCCACGACATTCCCGATGGGGACATTCTTGTCATCGGAGACGGTCCGCACACCGACATTCTGGGTGGAATGGGGGAAGGCATTGATTCTCTTTTCATCTCGGGCGGGCTAGCCGCGGCCGAGACAAAAACCGAAGCACATCCGCATCATGAATCCCTAACTGATTATATTCAAAAGGAAAAGATAAATCCGACCTATACGATCGGCCGCCTTAGGTAGTCAAAAAAGGCTTGATTTTCTGCAGTTGCAAAGTAATAAAGTTTCCCAACAGGGGTGACTTTGATTTTTTTGTTGCCCGATGAATTCGAGTGAGGGCAACATGTTGGATAATCTTCCACGCGGCACGATCTGTATTGAAGACATCGAGATGGGCATGTCCCGTCACCTTCGCAAAGTGGTGACGGACGAGGATATCGAAATGTTCGCTCAGGTGTCGACCGACAGAAACCCCGTACATCTGGACGACGATTACGCCCGCGACACGATCTTCGAGGGGCGCATCGCGCATGGGATGCTGACCGCGGGTCTGATCTCGGCCGTGATCGGCGAGCAGTTGCCAGGCCACGGCACAGTTTACATGGGGCAGTCGCTGAAGTTTCTCGCTCCTGTTCGCCCGGGTGACATGGTCTATGCCGAGGTCAAGGTGATCGACATTGATTTTGCCAAGCGTCGGGTCAAGCTCGATTGTCACTGCGCAGTGGATGGCAAGAAGGTGCTGGTCGGCGAAGCCATGGTGCTGGCCCCGTCGCGCAAATTCGACTGAGCGTTTCCGGGGGTCTCAGACCCTTGAACAAGCGCGCCTGTCCCGCTAGGCAGTCGCTATGCGCATCATTCGTGACCTCCAATTCATCGAACCCCAAGATCGCGGCGCCAGCGTGGCGATCGGGAATTTCGACGGCGTTCATATCGGCCACCAATCTGTGATCGAACTGGCCCGCAGCGCCGCGCCGAGTGCACCTTTGGGCGTACTGACATTCGAGCCGCATCCCAGAGAATATTTCGCCCCGGACACCCCGCCCTTTCGCCTGATGCGCGGCAATGCCCGCGCGCACCGGTTAGCAAAACTGGGGGTCGAAAAGCTGTATGAGCTGCCGTTCAACGCCGCATTGGCTGGCCTGACGCCAAGGGAATTCGCCCGCAACGTGATCTGCGACGGGCTCGGCCTGTCGCATGTCGTCGTAGGTGCCGATTTCTGTTTCGGCAAAGGCCGCAGCGGCACCGCTGATGACTTGGTGCTCTTTGGGCAAGAGATGGGGTTCGGTGTCACCATCGCTCCGTTGATGGAGCGGTCCGAAAATGTCGTTTCATCCACTGCGATCCGTACTGCACTGACCGAGGGCCGCCCGCAGGATGCCGCTACTATGTTGGGTCACTGGCACCGGATCGAAGGCGAGGTGATCGGAGGCGAACAACGGGGCCGTGAACTGGGATTTCCCACCGCAAACATGTCCATTGAGGGGCTGCATCCGCCAAGATTCGGCGTCTATGCCGTTCTGGTCGATGTTCTGGATGGACCTCATCTGGGCAGCTATCAGGGCGCAGCCTCGGTTGGGACGCGACCGATGTTCAATGGTGAGGTCCCCAATATCGAAACCTTCCTGTTCGACTTCTCGGGTGACCTTTATGGCGCGACCCTGTCGGTGGGTCTGGTAGAATACCTGCGCCCCGAGATGACCTTTGACAGTCTGGACGGCCTGATCGCGCAGATGGATGCCGACTGCGACAAGGCCCGCGGCCTGCTGGCGGACCGATGACAACGGATCCGATCGACCGCACCGGCCTGGCCCCCAGGTTCTGGGAACGAAAACCGTTAACCCGCATGAACCAAGCTGAATGGGAAGCTTTGTGCGATGGCTGCGGCAAATGTTGTCTGAACAAACTGGAAGATGAAGACACCGGTGAGGTTGCGCTGACCTGCGTCGCCTGCCGTCTGTTGGATGACGAAAGTTGCCGCTGCACCCAATACGATATCCGCCACCAATTTGTGCCGGAATGTATCGTGATGACGCCGGGCAATATCAACGATCACGCCTATTGGCTGCCACAGACCTGTGCCTATCGCCTGTTGTGGGAGGGCAAACCCCTACACGATTGGCACCCGTTGATTTCGGGCACACCGGACAGCGTTCATGCCGCCGGAGTCTCGGTGCAGGGGCGGACCGTGTCCGAATTCGAAACTCCGCTGGAAGAGTGGGAAGATCATATCATCGAGGAGCCCAGCTAATGTACTTTGCCTCTGACAATTCGGGGCCGGTTCACCCGGCGGTCATGGAAGCGCTGAATGCTGCCAATCAGGGCTATCAGATGGCCTATGGAACCGACACCTTGATGAATGAGGTCCGGGATCGCATTCGCGGGGTGTTCGAGGCACCTGGCGCCGCCGTGTATCTGGTGGCCACCGGGACGGCCGCGAATTCGCTGGCGCTGGCGACGCTGGCGCAGCCGTGGGAGACGGTGTTCTGCTCACCCGTGGCACATATCCACGAGGATGAGTGCAACGCGCCCGAGTTTTACAGCGGCGCCAAGCTGACGCTGGTTCCGGGCGCGGACAAGATGGCGCCGGACGCGCTGCGCGGCTCGATTCTGGCCGAAGAAACACGCGGCGTGCATGGACCGCAGCGCGGACCTGTATCCATTACGCAGGTGACCGAACGAGGGTCTGTTTACACCCTGTCAGAATTGCAGGCGCTCTGCGCCGTGGCCAAAGAGTATGGGCTGCCAGTCCATTTAGACGGTGCGCGTTTTTCCAACGCCCTTGTTGCGTTGAACTGCTCACCCGCCGAGATGACGTGGAAAGCAGGCGTGGATGCGGTCAGTTTTGGCGGGACCAAAAACGGGCTAATGGGCGTCGAAGCCGTTGTCTTCTTTGATGAAAGCAAAGCCTGGGAATTCGAATTGCGCCGCAAGCGCGGGGCGCACCTGTTCTCCAAGCACCGCTATCTGTCCGCTCAAATGGCGGCGTATCTGCAGGATGATCTGTGGCTGACACTGGCCCGTCAGGCCAATAACAACTGCGCCCGTCTGACCGAGGGATTGCGGGCCAAAGGTGCCTCTTTCCTGCACGCGCCGCAGGCGAATATGATTTTTGCCCAGTTTTCACGCGCCCAACACAAGCAACTGCATGCCGCAGGTGCTGTTTACCACCTGTGGGGGGCAGAGCTGGACGGGGCAGATGACAGCGAAATTCTAGCCTGTCGGCTGGTTTGTGACTGGTCCATCGAGCCTGCGCAAATTGATCGGTTCATCGCGCTCTTGTAACGACGCGCCCGAAGCTTCAGGCAGTGGCAGGCAGTCTGTTCCAAAAAGCCTCGATCAGAGCGCCGGTCTCTGTCGGGTGAGAGATCGGAGCCATATGCCCTGCCCCTTCGATCACGGCGCTTTCGGCCATTGGAAGACGGGATTTCAATCCAGAGTTTATCGCGACCATCACTGGGTGGGTGAGCGCGCCATGCAGCAGCAATACCGGCATATTGGCGTGTGCGATCCGCTCGGGCCGTAGCAAGCCTTTGGAATCCATTATCAGTTCGTTTTCGACCTCGGATACCAGATGAATTCCACGCACCATCCCCGCCCGTGCAGTTTCGGGCATGTCTGACCAACGCGGCCCCCTATCTCCGGCCCACAACCGGTTGAACAGCCTTGCCGCCAGAGGTTCGTCGCCTGATGCAAGCGCGTCCATACAGGGTTGGGCAACATGCGCGTATTCCGCCACAAGGTCCGGGGCATCCTGCTGTGCCACGGCAAAATACACCGGTTCGATCAGTACGACACTGCGAACCAACGCGGGATGCTCGACCGCCAGCCGCAATGCAATCGCCGCGCCAAAAGAATGCCCGATCACGCCCATCGGCTCGGTCAGATGTTCAAGTGTGGCTTCGGTCAGCCGGTCATACAGATCCCCCTGGCGATCCCAGTCCGGGCTGCGCCCATGGGACAGCATATCCGGTGCAATAAAACTTGCCTGCCCTTTCATCACCGCGGCTAGGCCTGCCCAGACCCCGGAATGAGCAATGGTGCAATGCAAGGCCAGCACAGGGCGATCACCCTGCCCCAACTGCGTGACACGCAGGTTCTGCGCAACGGCCATTATGTTGTCCTATCCCTTCAGCCCGGCCAGATGCCTGTCCAGATCGTCCAACCTGTCTTGGCCCCAGAACCGCTGATCGTCTTCCGTTATATAGAACGGAGCTCCAAAAACTCCGCGTTCCACGGCTTCTTCCAGATTGGCGGTATAGGTCTCAGCCCCGAGCAGCAAGCCGCTATCGGCCAGATCCGGGGAAAACCCAGCGTCAGCCAGGCAAGCGCGGATCACGTCGTCCTGCGCGATGTCCTTTTCCTCGGCCCAGCAGGCGCGCACAAAGGAATGCACCAGCTGCCCCACATTCCCCGACCCGTCCTGAATGGCCGCGATAATGGCATAGGAAGACGGCGCCGCATTGGTGGGCCAATGGGCCGGTTGCAGGTTGAACGCCATACCCAGCTTTTTTGACTGTCGCTGCATTTCTTGCGTCCGGTATTCGATGCGCGAGATATGGCGGTCCTTGGGCGGAACACCTCCCGTACGTCCGAACAGGGCGACGATATCAAGCGGCTTGTAGTTGATTGTCGCACCATGTTTGGCCGCAATCTCCTCCAGGCGCAGTCCCGCCAGGTAGGTGTATGGCGAGAGTGTCGCAAAATAGTAGTCAATTTGGGCCATGTTCACTTTCTCCGCAGCGTTATCTTTGCTGGACGGTAAGGCCATGCTAAGCGGTGTCAACATCACGAATCTGTCACATTTGCCATTGCTGCCCAAGGACCTCAGCCGATGCCGACACTTCACGAACCCAAGTTAATCGCTGGGAACGCTAATCTTCCGCTTGCCGAATCCATTGCACGCCGAATGAGCCTGTATCGCGGCGTCGATCAGGGTCTGGTCGATGCCCGGGTCGAACGGTTTAACGACGGTGAAATCTTTGTCGAAGTGTTCGAGAACGTGCGCGGCGAAGATATGTTCATCGTCCAGCCCACCTCGAACCCGGCCAATGACAATCTGATGGAGCTGCTCATCATTGCTGATGCGCTGCGCCGTTCGTCGGCCCAACGGATTACCGCCGTGATCCCCTATTTCGGCTATGCCCGCCAGGACCGCCGCACCAAGGCCCGCACACCGATCAGTGCCAAGCTGGTGGCCAACATGCTGACTGGCGCCGGGATCGAGCGCATCCTGACCATGGATCTGCACGCAGCGCAGATTCAGGGGTTCTTCGACATGCCTGTCGACAACCTTTATGCCTCGCCGATCTTTGCGCTGGATGTGAAACATCAGTTCAAGGACAGCCTCGACGAGATCATGGTCGTTTCGCCCGATGTGGGCGGCGTGGCCCGCGCGCGCGAGTTGGCCAAGCGGATCAACGCCCCGCTGTCGATCGTGGACAAACGCCGCGAAAAAGCCGGCGAAGTCGCTGAGATGACCGTAATTGGCGATGTCAGAGACAAGATCTGTTTGATCGTTGACGACATGTGCGACACGGCCGGTACTCTGTGCAAAGCGGCGCAAGTACTGCTGGATAATGGTGCGAAAGAAGTTCATTCCTACATCACACACGGCGTCATGAGCGGCCCTGCGGTCGAACGCGTGACCAATTCGGTGATGAAATCTCTGGTGCTGACCGACACGATCCAGCCGACAGAAGAAATTACCAAGGCCAAGAACATCCGCATCGTGCCCACAGCCCCGATCTTTACGCAGGCGATCCTGAATATCTGGAACGGCACCAGTGTATCGTCACTGTTCGAGGATAAGACCCTGACGCCGATCTACGAGTCGATGTATCATAGGGATTGATCGAACGCGGCGGCCCAAGGGCCGCCTCTTTTCTTTCTGCAATACAGGTCGGAGTTTACCGTGACAGCCTCAAAACGCATTGTTCTATCCAGCGACCACGCAGCCATCGAATTACGCCAGGCGGTTGCCTCTCATATTGCGGCCCAGGGATGGGACGTCGTCGATATCGGCCCCAAGACACCTGAGAGCACCCATTACCCTGTTCATGGCAAGGCCGCCGCCCAAGCAGTGGCTTCCGGGGATTGTCAGCTTGGCATCGTTCTGTGTGGAACGGGTCAAGGTATCATGATGGCGGCCAACAAGGTCCCCGGCATTCGCTGCGGTGTCTGCTCGGATGCCTTTTCCGCACGCATGATCCGCCAGCATAACGACGCCAACATGCTGTCTGTCGGCGCCCGGGTCGTGGGTGAGGGTCAGGCGCTGGATATAGTGGATGCGTTCCTGTCAGCCGAATTCGAAGGCGGACGGCATGCACACCGGGTCGCCATGATAGAGGCATCGGACGAGTCTTAAACCCAAGGCTGGCTTCACAGAATATCCCAGTCATCCTCATGCGGCACTTCGCCGAACGCTGTCCAAGATATTCGGATGCGCGCGATGCGGGTATCCGACCAGGTACGGAACACCGCAGCAAATCCCTCGGGCGTGATGTCCTCGGCCTTGACCTCGGCGCGCAATGCCGAAGATGTATCAACATCCCACAGTGACACGCTGATCTGTACAACAGGCGCGGAACGGAATGGCTGGCTGAATTCTATGTCCGAGCGTCGTTCGCGCGGCCCCTCGCCTGTCCACATGTCGCCGCCATCTGCGAAGTCGGAGAACAGCACAACTTCGCCTTGGTCGATACCAATCGAATGGGTACTAAAAGTCTGCATTTTGTCGTCTTTTATAAAGAATTACGGAACCTTAGACCGCCCTTCATCCAAAATCACCACAAAAAAACGGCCCCGCACAGGCAGGGCCGTTTCTAAATCTACATGTCCTGAAACTTACAGGCTCATATGTGTCCCAAGAGCTTCCATATCGGCCAGCAGCTTGGCCGCATCGTCGACGACTGATTGATCGTCGCCGCCTTTGGCCGCGTCATGCGACGCACGTGCCTCGGCGATCAGATCGTCCAGATGCGTGCGGGTCACTTCAGAGACCGGAATGGCCTTTTCGGCCAGAACCGACATGCTGTCGCCATTGATCTGGGCAAACCCGCCGGTGACCAGGTATTCGCTGGACCCTTCGGGTGCCTCGACCTTTAGCAGACCGGGGCGCAACGTGGTGATGGTGGGGGCATGATCGGGCATCGCCGTCATGTCTCCGTCCGCGCCGGGAAGCTGGACCGCAGTCACCGCGAGCGAAGCAAGGCTCCGCTCGGGGCTGACGAGGTCAAAGTGCATCGTGTTTGCCATCAGGTGTGCTCCTTAGGCGGCTTCTGCGGCCATCTTTTCCGCTTTGGCGATCACTTCATCGATGCCGCCAACCATCAGGAAGGCTGCCTCGGGCAGGTGATCGTATTCGCCGGCCACAACGGCCTTGAACGACGCGATGGTGACATCCAGAGGAACCTGAACACCAGGCGAGCCAGTGAAGACTTCGGCCACGTCAAACGGCTGCGACAGGAAGCGTTCAATCTTACGGGCACGGGCCACGGTCAGTTTGTCTTCTTCCGACAGTTCGTCCATGCCGAGGATCGCGATGATGTCCTGCAGCGACTTATAGCGCTGGAGGATCTGCTGAACGTCAGTCGCAACGGTATAATGCTCTTCACCGACGATGGCCGGGTCGAGAAGACGCGAGGTCGAGTCGAGCGGGTCAACGGCAGGGTAGATACCCTTTTCTGAAATCGCACGGTTCAGAACGGTGGTCGCATCCAAGTGTGCGAACGAGGTGGCCGGCGCAGGGTCGGTCAAGTCATCCGCAGGAACATATACGGCCTGAACCGAGGTGATCGACCCGGATTTGGTCGAGGTGATGCGTTCCTGCATCGCGCCCATGTCGGTCGCCAGTGTCGGCTGATAGCCCACCGCCGAAGGAATACGACCCAGCAGAGCCGAAACCTCGGAACCCGCCTGCGTAAAGCGGAAGATGTTGTCGACAAAGAACAGAACGTCGGCACCGGTTGCATCACGGAACTGTTCCGCCAGGGTCAGACCCGACAGAGCGATCCGCATACGGGCTCCCGGAGGCTCGTTCATCTGGCCGTAAACCAGCGCGATTTTCGAATCTTCCAGCTTGTCGGGAACGATAACGCCGGATTCAATCATCTCGTGATACAGGTCGTTGCCTTCACGGGTCCGCTCACCAACACCGGCGAACACGGACACGCCAGAGTGCACTTTGGCGATGTTGTTGATCAGTTCCATGATCAGAACGGTTTTGCCAACACCGGCGCCGCCGAACAGGCCGATCTTACCGCCTTTGGCGTAAGGGGCCAGCAGGTCAACAACCTTGATGCCGGTCACCAGAACTTCGGATTCAGTGGCCTGATCCGCGAAATCCGGCGCGTCCTGGTGGATGGAGCGCGTTTCGGTGGTTTCCACGGGACCTTTTTCGTCGATGGGCTCGCCCACAACGTTCAGGATACGGCCCAGGGTGGCGTTGCCGACCGGAACCGCGATGGGTGCGCCGGTGTCCGTGACTTCGGCACCACGTACAAGACCTTCTGTCGCGTCCATCGCAATGGTGCGGACAGTGTTTTCGCCCAGGTGCTGTGCCACTTCCAAAACCAGCTTCTTGCCGTTGTTGGTGGTGTCCAGCGCGTTCAGAATTTCAGGCAGTGCGTCATCGAACTGCACGTCGACGACGGCCCCGATAATCTGAGTGACTTTGCCTTTTGCATTCGCCATGTTTCGTCTCCGGTTTGTCTCTACAGCGCTTCGGCGCCGGAAATAATTTCAATCAGCTCGTTGGTGATCACGGCCTGACGCGAACGGTTGAACTGGATCGTCAGCTTGTCGATCATCTCACCCGCGTTGCGTGTCGCGTTGTCCATCGCGGACATCCGTGCACCCTGTTCCGAGGCCCCGTTTTCGAGCAGTCCCGAGAAGATCGCAGTCGCAACCGCCTTGGGCAGCAGATCGGCCAGGATGGCCTCTTCGCTGGGCTCGTAATCAAAGACCGCGCCGCTGTCGTCCCCTTCGACATCCTCGAACGAGGCAGGGATGATCTGCTGTGCCGTCGGGGTCTGGCTTACGACGTTGACGAACTTCGAGTAGAAGATCGTGGCTACGTCGAACTCACCCGCGTCGAAACGGGACAGGACGTCTTTTGCGATGTCCTGCGCGTTGGTATACCCCAGACGTTTGACCTCGCTCAGATCGACATGGCCCACGAACAGGTCGCCAAAGTCGCGCTTGATTGCATCACGACCTTTTTTGCCAACGGTCAGAATTTTGACCGTCTTGCCTTTTGCCTTCAGCTCGTAAGCTTTGGCGCGGGCCAGCTTGGCGATGTTCGAGTTGAAGCCGCCACACAGGCCGCGTTCAGCTGTCATGACAACCAGCAGATGGACATCATCACTGCCCGTACCACGGAGCAGCTTGGGGGCGCTGTCGCTGCCCCCGACCGATGCCGCCAGCCCCGCCATCACGGCATTGAACCGTGCGGCATAGGGGCGCGAGGCTTCGGCAGATTCCTGGGCGCGGCGCAGTTTTGCGGCCGCGACCATCTGCATGGCCTTGGTGATCTTGCGGGTCGATTTGACCGACTCGATCCTGTTTTTTAGATCCTTAAGATTTGGCATGTGCCCGCCTCTCCCTTAAGCGAAGGTTGCGGCGTATTCGTCCAGCGCAGCCTTGATCTTGTCGGAAGCATCACCCTTGATCTTGGGATCTTCGTCCGTGATCCACTGAAGCAGATCCGCGTGCTTGCCACGCAGATGCGCCAGCAGGCCAGCTTCATAGCGGCCAACATCGGTGACGTCGATCTTGTCGAGGTAACCGTTGGTTCCGGCGAAGATGACGCAAACGATTTCAGCGTTGGTCAGCGGTGAGTACTGCGGCTGTTTCATCAGCTCGGTCAGACGCGCACCACGGTTCAGCAGCTGCTGGGTTGCGGCGTCAAGGTCGGAACCGAACTGCGCGAAGGCAGCCATTTCACGGTACTGAGCCAGTTCCAGCTTAACCGGGCCGGCAACCGACTTCATCGAGTTGGTTTGAGCCGAGGAGCCCACACGCGAAACCGACAGACCGGTGTTCACAGCAGGACGGATACCCTGATAGAACAGCTCGGTTTCCAGGAAGATCTGGCCGTCGGTGATCGAGATCACGTTGGTCGGAATAAACGCCGAAACGTCGCCACCCTGGGTTTCGATAACCGGCAGAGCCGTCAGCGAGCCCGCGCCAAAATCTTCGTTCAACTTCGCCGAACGCTCCAGCAGGCGGGAGTGGAGGTAGAAAACGTCGCCAGGATAGGCTTCACGTCCGGGCGGACGACGCAGCAGCAGCGACATCTGACGATAGGACACGGCCTGTTTCGACAGGTCATCATAGATGATCAGCGCGTGGCGGCCATTGTCACGGAAGAACTCAGCCATCGCGGTCGCGGCATAGGGTGCCAGGAACTGCATCGGCGCCGGATCGGACGCGGTTGCGGCCACAACGATCGAATATTCAATCGCACCGGATTCTTCCAGTTTCTTCACCAGCTGAGCAACAGTCGAACGCTTTTGGCCGATGGCCACGTAAACGCAGTACAGCTTCTTGGACTCATCGTCGCCCGCTGCTTCGTTGTACACTTTCTGGTTCAGGATCGCGTCCAGAGCAACGGCAGTTTTACCGGTCTGACGGTCACCAATGATCAACTCTCGCTGGCCACGGCCAATCGGGATCATCGCGTCGACCGATTTCAGGCCGGTTGCCATCGGCTCGTGAACCGATTTACGCGGGATGATGCCCGGCGCTTTGACGTCTGCAACGCCGCGCTCGGTGGATTCGATCGGGCCCTTGCCGTCCAGCGGGTTGCCCAGGCCGTCAACAACACGACCCAGCAGACCGTTGCCGATCGGCACGTCCACGATCGAGTTGGTGCGCTTAACAGTGTCACCTTCTTTGATGTCACGGTCAGAACCAAAGATAACAACACCGACGTTGTCGCTTTCCAGGTTCAGCGCCATGCCCATGATGCCACCGGGGAATTCGACCATCTCACCGGCTTGCACATTGTCCAGGCCGTATACACGGGCAATCCCGTCACCGACGCTCAGCACGCGACCGATTTCGGCCACTTCGGCTTCCTGACCAAAATTCTTGATCTGGTCCTTCAGGATTGCAGAAATCTCTGCAGCTTGGATTCCCATTTATCCGACCTCTTTCATTGCATTCTGTAGGGAGTTGAGCTTGGAGCGGATCGAGCTGTCGATCATCTTCGAGCCCACTTTAACGACAAGACCGCCGATGAGGCTTTCATCAACGGTCGCATTTATTGTCACGGTCTTGCCCACACGCTCGGACAGCGTTTTGGACAGTTTATCCATCTGTGTCTTAGTCAGCGCCTTGGCCGAGGCGACATCGGCGGTCACTTCGCCACGCTCTTCGGCCAGCATGTCGCGCAGAACCTGCACCAGTTGCGGCACAACGAACAGACGGCGTTTCTGCGCCATCAGACCCAGCGTGTTGCGCAGGATGGCGTTCAGACCCATCTTGTTGGCAATCGCTGTAATCGCGCCTTCTTGTTCAGCGCGCGAAACCAGAGGCGAGGCGATCAGGTCGCGCAGATCGGCACTGTCGCCCAATGCTGCTGCCAGATCGTTTATTCCGGTTTCCAGACCTGCGAGGTCTTTATTCTCTTTAGCGATCTCAAAAATCGCTGTGGCATAGCGCTCGGCGATGCCTGTGGAAATCGAAGCTGGTTCGGACACGTCCACCCTTCCGATATTTTGGGCCCCGAATTCGCGTTGCGGCAGCTACCCGGGGGCGTGAAGAAACCCCGTCCATAAGGCCGGGGATCAAAATCAACGGGGATGTAGCAGAGGTAAACCCAGCTAGCAACATATTATCACCATGGGCACCTTATCCACAAAGCATTCAATTTCAGATACTTAGCTTGGGTGCGACCCTTTTATACGGCTGATGAGGGTGAAAAATGTTACCAAACCGCAAGGTTTTGCGATTCCTGCAGCCATTTTCGCGTGTTTCGGCCTTATGACGGAAGGTAGTACCGGCGTTGCGCTAGGCTGGCTTGAGCAGGCCATCCAGCGCCTTGATCTGACGGCGCCCTGTCGCTTTGGTGACGGTTCCGCTGGGCGGTCTGATTTGCTTTGTCGCCTCAACCATCAGAACGCCGCCTGCCATGATCGTCGGCAAACGCTGGCCAGTTTTCTCTATCAGGCTGCCGGATTTCAACCAGAACCGACGGAAGGACGGAGGCAAATACAAGGCGGAACAATAGTTATCCGTCATAAAGTGATGCGCTCTAAGCTGACTTTCCAACTGCGAGGCAGAATAAGGGCGCCCGAATCCAAACGGCGTTCGATCGGTCCGTGACCACAGCCCCGCACGGTTCGGTACGATAAAAAGCGCCCGTCCACCGGGACCAAGCACACGCCAGCATTCCGCCAGCAATTCGGCGGGACGTTGTGACGTTTCAAGCCCATGCATCACCACCAGCTTGTCCACATGACCCGTTTCAATCGGCCACAAGGTCTCTTCCGTCAAAACAGATACGTTGGGCATTCCCGCAGGCCAGGGCATCACCCCCTGCGGCCCGGGCATCAGCCCGATGACGCGGCGCGCATCTTTCAGGTAGGGCCGCAACAACGGCACAGCAAAGCCAAACCCTACGACGGTTTGACCTTTGGCCTCGGGCCACAGATCAATCATTCGCCCACGAATGGCCGCCTGCGCTGCACGACCAAGAGTGCTGCGGTAGTAGAAATTCCTCAGATCCTGCACATCAAGATGCATTGCGGACACCTGGCCAATCGGATTAGCTGAGCGCAGTCTAGCAACGAAAGGGCAAAAGGCCATGCCTCTTGAGATCGTCACCATCCCATGTCTCAGCGATAACTACGCATTTCTGGCGCATGACGCGGTTAGCGGCAACACCGCATTAATCGACGCGCCCGAAAGCGAACCGATTCTGTCAGAACTGGAACGACGTGGCTGGGGCTTGTCTCATGTGTTGCTCACGCATCACCATTTCGACCACGTAGACGGGTTGCCGGCCATTTTGGAACAGCACCCGGCGACGGTGATCGGCGCGGCAGCCGACGCACATCGCCTGCCACCTTTGGATCAACAGGTCAATGACGGCGACAGTTTTGAAATCGGCGGGGAACCCGTCCTTGTTCTGGACGTTTCGGGGCATACTCTTGGTCACATCGCCTTTCACATGCCGCAAAGCGCGGTGGTCTTTACCGCCGACAGCCTGATGGCAATGGGTTGTGGACGCCTGTTTGAAGGCACCGCACCGCAGATGTGGGAATCGCTGTGTAAACTGAGCGCCTTGCCGGATGACACGCTGGTTTGTTCAGGGCACGAATACACGCAGTCCAATGCCAAATTCGCTCTCACCGTCGATCCAGGAAATTCTGCGCTGCAGAAACGCGTCGCAGAAATTGACAGCACCCGAGCCGCACAACAGCCTACAGTTCCCTCCACTCTGGCGCTGGAAAAGGCCACTAACCCCTTCCTGCGCGCCGCTGACCCGGCGATTCAGGCGCATCTGGGTATGGCAGGCGCCGAACCAGCCAAAATTTTTGCTGAAATCAGGGCTAGAAAAGATCGGTTTTGATACCTATTTCACCTACTTCACAGCCACGGTCACAACAAATGTGACTGTCAAGAGCAAGAAAACCCTTGAAGCCGGGCTCTGATCAACCAAACTCTAATAGTATGAGGACATGGTTGGGATGGGGATCCGGCCTTCAGCCCGCCCCCTTCTGACCCAAGACAGAGGAGCACCCGCGTGCCTTCATTCTCGAGCACACTAGAACAAGCCATCCACGCGGCCCTGGCGGCTGCGAATGAACGGCGACATGAATTCGCAACGCTGGAGCATCTGCTTCTGGCATTGTTGGAAGAGCCCGATGCGATCCGCGTGATGAAAGCCTGCAGCGTCGATCTTGACGAATTGCGCAGCACTCTGGTGGAATTCATCGACGAAGACCTATCGAACCTTGTCACCGATATTGACGGGTCCGAGGCTGTACCGACAGCCGCTTTCCAACGTGTGATCCAGCGCGCTGCGATCCATGTTCAAAGTTCGGGCCGGACCGAAGTGACCGGGGCGAATGTTCTGGTCGCGATCTTTGCCGAACGCGAAAGCAACGCAGCCTATTTCCTGCAGGAACAGGATATGACCCGGTACGATGCGGTGAATTTCATCGCCCATGGTGTGGCCAAGGACCCGGCCTACGGCGAAAGCCGTTCGGTATCGGGCGCGGATCAGGCAGAAGAGGAAACTCCGGCCAGCACCGCCGATGGCGAGCAAAAAGAAAGCGCGCTGGGGAAATACTGCATCGACCTGAACGCGAAATCGCGCGCGGGCGATATCGACCCGCTGATCGGTCGTGCCGATGAGGTTGAGCGCTGCATTCAGGTGCTATGCCGCCGGCGCAAGAACAACCCGCTTCTGGTCGGTGATCCGGGCGTTGGCAAAACCGCAATCGCAGAGGGACTGGCATTTAAGATCATCTCTGGCGAGGCCCCCGATGTCCTGTCAGAAACCACCATCTATTCGCTGGATATGGGTGCATTGCTGGCAGGCACCCGCTATCGCGGTGATTTCGAAGAACGCCTGAAAGCGGTCGTGACCGAGCTTGAGGATCACCCAGACGCGGTTCTGTTCATTGATGAAATCCACACCGTCATCGGTGCCGGTGCCACCTCGGGCGGGGCAATGGATGCCTCGAACCTGCTGAAACCGGCCCTTCAGGGTGGAAAACTGCGCACTATGGGTTCGACCACCTACAAAGAGTTTCGCCAGCATTTCGAAAAGGATCGCGCGCTCAGCCGCCGGTTCCAGAAGATTGACGTGAACGAACCTTCGGTCGAGGACAGCGTAAAAATCCTGCGCGGTCTGAAGCCCTATTTCGAAAAGCATCACGAGATCAAATATACAGCCGACGCGATTAAAACCGCGGTCGAGTTGTCAGCACGCTACATCAATGACCGCAAGCTGCCCGACAAGGCGATCGACGTGATTGACGAAGCCGGTGCGGCCCAGCATCTGGTTGCTGAAAGCAAGCGTCGCAAAACCATCGGCGTCAAAGAGATTGAGGCCGTTGTTGCCAAGATCGCCCGCATTCCACCCAAGAATGTCACCAAGGACGATGCCGAGGTTCTGAAAGACCTTGAAAAGTCGCTCAAACGGGTGGTCTTCGGACAAGACGTGGCGATTGAGGCGCTGTCCAGCGCCATCAAACTGGCGCGCGCCGGTCTGCGCGAGCCGGAAAAGCCCATCGGCAACTATCTGTTTGCTGGCCCAACCGGTGTGGGAAAGACCGAGGTCGCGAAACAGCTGGCGGATACGCTGGGAGTGGAACTGCTGCGTTTTGATATGTCGGAATACATGGAGAAACACGCGGTCAGCCGCCTGATCGGTGCGCCTCCGGGCTATGTCGGGTTCGACCAAGGCGGTTTGCTGACTGATGGTGTCGACCAGCATCCGCATTGCGTTCTGCTGCTGGATGAGATCGAAAAAGCCCACCCGGACGTGTTCAACATCCTGCTGCAAGTGATGGACCACGGAGAGCTGACCGACCACAATGGTCGCACGGTGAACTTCCGCAACGTGGTGCTGATCATGACCTCGAATGCGGGGGCGCAAGAACAGGCAAAGGCGGCCATCGGCTTTGCCCGCGACCGCCGCGAAGGTGAGGATACCGCCGCGATCGAACGTATGTTCACGCCGGAATTCCGCAACCGTCTGGATGCTGTCATTTCCTTCGCGCCGCTGCCGAAAGAGGTCATCCTGCAGGTGGTCGAGAAGTTCGTGCTGCAGCTTGAAGCACAGCTACTGGACCGCAATGTGACCATCGACCTGACGCCAAAAGCCGCCGAATGGCTGGCCGACAAAGGCTATGACGACAAGATGGGCGCACGCCCATTGGGACGCGTCATTCAGGAACACATCAAGAAACCTCTGGCCGAGGAGCTGCTGTTCGGCAAGCTGGCCAAGGGCGGTGTCGTTCGCGTCTCGGTCAAGAAGGGAGAGCTGGATCTGGACATTTTTGGCCCCGATCAACCGCGCATCCCTGGCGACAAACCCCCGCTTCTGACTGCAGATTAAAAGCAGCGCATCAAATCAAAGCCCGGCTTCTACGCCGGGCTTTTTTCTCGCCCGAGCCGAGTCACCTGTCTCAAAAGAAAATCTCAGGGGCGCCCGGAAAACCACCCAACTCTGACAATGGGCCTTCCTTGCTGCAATCAGCGCTCGGTCAGCTTCAATTCGATCCGGCGATTCTGAGCGCGCGCTTCTGGGGTGTTTGCGGGGTTGAAGGGTTGGAATTCACCAAAGCCATTGGCCGCCAGACGTTGCGGTGGAATACCCAGCGCATCGACCATATAACGGACAACCGACAAGGCGCGTCCCTGGCTAAGCTCCCAGTTGTCCCGATAGCGGCCAGTTCCGGCCAGCGGGACATTGTCGGTATGGCCGTCCACGCGAATAACCCAGTTCAGGCCTTCGGGAATTTCAGCCGCGACACTGCGCAGTATATTGGCCACCTTGGCGATCTCAAGCTGACCCTTGGGCGACAGCACTGCTGATCCTGTATCGAACAGTACTTCGGACGAGAACACAAACCGATCGCCTTCGATCCGAACGCCTTCCTGATTACCCAGCACATCGCGCAACCGGCCGAAGAATTCCGAGCGATATCGCTGAAGATCCTCGGCCTGCGCCGTAAGTTCTTGGTTCTGACCCGAAAGGGCCTCGGCCTCGGCCTCAAGCCGAGCGCGCTCGGCCTCTTCCAACAGACGACGACGACGCTCTTCCGAGGCGGCTCGGGCGAGTGCGGCGTTCAGATCCTGACCCAATGTTTGAATACGAATATCAGCGGCGGCGTTGCGGTCTTCGTAATCGTCCAGCAAGGCCTGCAATCCACCCAACTGCTCGCGCAGGGCTGCCATCTGCTGGTTTAGCAAGGCAGTCTGACGCTGCGCCTTTGCTGAAACGGCTTTCTCGGCAGAGATTGCCTCACGCGCAACGGCCAGCAAGGCTGCGCGTTCTTCGGCCAATGTACGCTGTATCTGCTCCGCTGTCAGAGCGTCGGTTTGGGCGGCCAATGCCGCTTGCAGCTGGGCCTGCAACTCCTGACTATCAAGTTCACCAAATTGCCGCTCGAGCTCAGCCTTGGCAGCTTGCGCAGCGGCCAACAGGGTCAGGGTTTCTTCGGCTTGCTTGCGTTGCGCTTCCAGAGCCAGCGTCATAGCGGTCAGTTCCGCATCCGCGTCCTGCAGACGATTGCGCAGGTTTTCGGCAACCGCAGCTTCGGCCAGGCGCGCGGCCTCTTCGGCGTCAAGCTGGCCTTCAAGCTCGGTGACCAATGCGGCCTGCGCGGCCTCATTTTGTTCCAGATCCGCCACCAACGCTTCAAGCGCTTCGCGGCGGGCAGCATCAAGCCGGGCGGCCTCGGCCTGGGCATCGACCTCGGCACGGCTTTGGGCAAGGGCCAGGTTCAGGGCCTCTTGTTCATTCAGCAATTCCGAACGCTCAGATTCCAGTGAGGCGATAACCCCCAGCGACCGCTCCTGATCGGCCAACAGAGATGCGACCTGTGCTTCGAATGACGTGATCCTGGTTTCCGCCTGCGCCAGATCTTCCTCGGCCTGCGTCAGGGTCGCATTCAGCGCCCCTAACCGGGCCTGAAGGCGGCTGTTTTCCCGTTCTTCCAACCCAAGCGCACCCGCAAGGGCCGCCACTTCGCCGGACAGGGCGGTCAGTTCATCCTCTTGCCCCGAAATCGTCTCGCGCAGCACGAATTGCACCACCATGAAGATGGTCAACACAAAGGTCAGCACCATCAACAGCCCGGTCATCGCATCCACGAAACCCGGCCAGACCGACCCCTGAAACCGCTGACCTGTGCGACGGGACAGAGCCATGGATTACTCTCCTTCCGGAGCGGTTCGAACGGCGCCTCGGGGCAATGTAAGAGCTTTGACCAACAGTTCGATGTCCTTGCGCAGCTCGCTCATGCTTTCTTGGCGGCCTGCAGAAATTTCTTCGAGGATACGCAGCAACTGAACATCCATCGAGCGCAGGCGCATGCGGCTTTCTGCGTCTATTCCTTCGCTGGTCCCCTGTTCCCGCAGATGATCCAGCAGAGCGTCCTGCCCCAGTGCGACACGTTCCAGCGCAGCGGTGACATTCTCGGTCTCAGACTGACGCTGGTTCATATCTCCGATTGCGCCGACAAGATGCCCCAGCTTGCCCGACAGCTCGGCCCGGTCGGTTTCCTGCGCCGAAAACAAGTCCTGCAGGGCGTTCATCTGTTCGGACATTGCATCCAGAACCGGTGTCAGAACCGCCAGTTCGGTGCTGCTGCCGTCATCGCCTGCTGCAAAGCCGACACGGGTGATCGAGGACAACCATTCTTCGAGCTCTCGATAAAACCGGTTCTGCCCGTGGCCCGCGAACAGTTCCAGCAACCCCACAATCAGCGATCCGGCAAGGCCCAGCAACGAAGACCCAAAGGCCACGCCCATTCCCTGCAGTTGGGTTTCAAGGCCAACCATCAGGCGATTGAACACGGCCAGCCCTTCTTCGCCATCCTGCGGATTGAGACTGCGGATCGTGTCGACAATAGCGGGGACCGTCGTGGCCAAGCCAAAAAACGTTCCCAAAAGCCCAAGATAGATCAGAACATTGGTGATATAACGCGTGATCTCACGCTCTTCCTCGACCCGTTCGGCCACCGAATCCAAAATAGACCGGGTCGAACTGGAACTGATCTGCGACCGCGCACCCCGGTCCCGCAGCAGCGACGCCAGCGGTGCCAAAAGCTGAGGCGTGCGCGCGTCCTCATGAACAACGCCACCAACGAAGGACTCGATCCAGCGCACCGAACCGATCAACTGTGTCACCTGATAAAAACAGGCAATTACGCCGACGAAAAATACCAGAAGGATAAAACCGTTCAGATACGGGTTTGCATAGAAAACCGGCAAAACGTAAGGCAACGCCATGAAGATGCCCATACCAGCCAGGCCGATCGCCACAAGCATCGTTACGATCTGACGAATGGGTTGCGAGAAATGCGGTCTCGCGCCCTGTTGTGCCTGCGCCATGCGCGTTTTTCCCGGTTCTTTTCTGCTCTGACGCGAATCTACCGAAAATCTGCCGGTGACGCCAAGGGTTTATGAGGTAATGCTTCGCACCCGTTGCGCTAACCACTCAAGATCGGGATCACGCAGACCAATCTCGGTCAGATGTTCAGCTGTGTTATAAAGGTATTCGGTATTTGGACCGCGCCCGCCGACAGCATGGGCAATGATCTGCGCCTGGTCTTCCAACGGCATGCCCCCGCAATACTGCACGTGATCTGCGTCGATAACATAGGTGACAGCCGTTACGACCTCGTCCGTTTCCAAATGCACATCAAGCATCTTTTCGACATAGGCCGACGAGATCAGCTCGCGCTCGCGCAGTTCATGCAAGGTACGCTCTTCGTGGCCTGCCTCGACGGCGAGGGCCAGACCTTTGCACAGGGTGTCACGCTGTTCATCCAACGCCAGAACAAGGCCGGGTTTCTCTTCGGTTCCGCGGTGATGAATCGAACTCATGCAGAAAGACCGCGCATATCCATTCAGGGTTGCGCGTTCGCTGCGGGACACGGGAAAGCCGGGATTCCACAGCAGCGACCCATATCCGAAAACCCACATCGTCATAGCACTGGTCCTTGCCCGTTTGCGCCTATAAACATCAATTTCAAGGCGGGAAAAAGGGCCATTAGCAATGCGCGGGCTAATACGAGTAGTCATTTTCATCACTGCGATCTGGAGCGCCTATTGGTTCGTCGCCGGATATGGATTGCGCAACGCGATCACAACTTGGTTCGACAACCAACAAGAAAGAGGCTGGCTGGCCGATTTTTCGGACGTAGCCACAGCAGGCTATCCATTCAACCACGTCACCCGACTGAACAGCCCCGCTCTGGCCGACCCGGTCAACGGCACCGCCTGGAGCGCCGACTGGATCGAATTCCAAAGCCCCGCGATCTGGCCGGGTCGACAGGTTCTGCGTTTCGCGGAAACGCCGCAGCTGCTGTCCTATTTCGATCAAACGTCGACCATCGTTGCAGCTGACCTGCAGGCCGAGCTGCAGTTGCAACCTGGTGTCGCGCTGGTGCTAGAGAAAATGTCTCTGACTGCCGGACCATGGTCCGTTGCCAATGATGCTGATTTGCTAGCAGCGGGAACCACGCTTGGTCTGGTGATGGAGCAAACCGAAAATCCTCAAGCCTATGCGATCAGCGCGCGGATCGATGGCTTTTCCCCCGGCGATGATCTGCGCGCCATGATGCATTCCGCCACCACACTGCCCCAGACATTCGATGCGCTGGAAATGGATATGGTCGCCACCTTTGACAAACCGTGGGATCGATCTGCACTGGAACAAAGCCGACCTCAGCCCACCCGGATCGACCTGCGTCTGGCTGAGATGAAATGGGGTGCATTGCGCCTGTTCGCTGCCGGAGAGCTGGACGTAGACGATCAGGGTATTCCTACCGGAGAGATTTCGATCAAGGCCGAAAATTGGCGTGAGATGGTTGCCATGGCCAACGCCGCAGGGGCCCTGCCCGATCAGGCGGTAGACCCTGTGACACGTGCCCTGAAATTCATGGCTGGCTTGGGGGGCAATCCCGATTCGCTGGATCTGCAGTTGAACTTCCGTGAGGGCTATGTGGCGCTTGGCCCGCTACCCCTTGGTCCGGCCCCGCGGTTGATCCTGCGTTAACGGCAGTACGGGCCACGGCGATACCGGGCTGTGTCCAAGTGAAAATGATCCCGGTGATACCGGTCCGCATTCGGGCCAAGTACCGTTCCGAACGGCCCGCAGGCGGCGCGCCAGATCTTGGTCAGTTGCTTCTTTGACGGGTTCTTGCGCCAACCGTTCAGAACGGTCACAACCTCGCCATTCGCCATCTTGAAACCTGATATGTCTATGGCCCGGCCCTTACCGTGTTCCGATATCCGCGCACCCTTGCGGTTGTTGCGCGTTCGGCATGCGTAGTGGGCCGCGACCTGCAGTTCGACAACGGGACCGCGCCTTTTGAAGGTGGGCTTCACGCTTTTCTCGACCCATTGGTTCAGCGCAATTGCTGTGCCGCAATCCATGGTGGACGGACGGCTAAGCGCCACACCAGAAACTGAGGTGATCTGTACCGCTTCCTTGATCCCGCAGGCTTTGATCTTGCCGGGAACATTACCCACCGGCTTGCCCTGAATTTCGATATTCCCGCAGACCGATGTTTTGCGCAGCTTACGCTTTTTGAACAGCACCTGCTGTACCAGCGTATTCGGTTGCAACTCTGGCTGCATCCCGACCGGAGCGGCAAAGGCCAGAACCGGTTGGTCATCGGGGGTCAACCGGTGTTCAGATGGCGTTGCATTCCCCATTGTGGCACCAAGTACCAACCACCCAATCGACAGAACGCTCCAGCCGCGCCTCATGGGTTGGTTTTCCCGCGACCGAAATCCGGGGCATCCGTATCCTGCCCGGCATCAATGATCCCGCGCCGGATCGCACGTGTGCGCGTGAAATAATCGAACAGCTGATCGCCGTCACCTGTACGAATGGCCCGCTGCAGCGCAAACAGTTCTTCGGTGAAACGCCCCAATATCTCTAGCGTCGCATCCTTGTTAGTCAGAAACACATCGCGCCACATAGTCGGGTCCGAGGCCGCGATCCGGGTGAAATCCCGAAAGCCCGCGGCCGAGTATTTGATGACCTCGCTATCGGTCACACGGCGCAGATCATCCGCTACGCCGACCATCGTATAGGCGATAAGGTGTGGCGCATGGGATGTCACTGCAAGAACCAGATCATGGTGATCGGCATCCATCTCATCAACATTCGAACCCAAACCCGTCCACAACGAGCGTAGTCGCGCAACGGCCTCCGGGTCCGAGCCCTCTACCGGCACCAAAAGGCACCACCGATTATCGAACAGCTCGGCAAATCCGGATTCAGGGCCGGAATGCTCGGTCCCGGCCAGCGGATGCGCGGGAATGAAATGAACATCCTGCGGGATGTGAGGTGAGACATCCTGAATGACGTGTCGCTTTACCGAACCCACATCTGACACGGTCGCGCCCGACTTCAGGGCAGGCGCAATCTCCTGCGCTACCGCACCCATCGCGCCAACAGGCACGCACAGAACCACAAGGTCTGCACCCTCAACGGCCTCTTGCGCGGTGTCACAGATCCGGTCGCATAGGCCAATCTTGCGCGCGGTGTCGCGCGTGGCCTCGGACCGGGCATAGCCGGTTACTTCGGCGGCCAATCCAGCACGTTTAATCGCCCAGAACATCGACGATGCGATCAGGCCCAAACCGATCAGCGCAACGCGGTCATATACCTGGCTCATGCGGCGCCCCCTTTGAAAGCGGTTATGGCCGCAACGACACGGCGACAAGCCTCCTCGTCCCCAACCGTGATCCGAAGAGCATTTGGCAGGTTATATCCCGCGACGCGGCGCACGATCAAACCCTGTGTCTTGAGGTAATCGTCGCACGCTTCGGCCTCGGCCTGATCCTTAAAGCGGGCGAGAATAAAATTGGTGCTGGACGCATCCGAAGATACGCCGATTTTGGACAACTGGGCCGAAAGCCAAACCCGCAAGCGTGCATTTTCGCTGTGGCAAAAGGTCAGGTACTCTTCGTCCTTTATGGCGGCTTCGGCAGCGGCCAACGCAGTCAGCGACAGGTTGAAGGGCTGGCGCACCCGGTTCAGCACATCAATGATCTCTTGCGCCGCATAGCCCCAACCGACCCGCATCCCGCCCAGTCCATAGATCTTGGAAAAGGTCCGCGTCATGATCACATTCTCGAACCGATCCACCAGAGCGCGGCCTCCGTCGAACCCTTCGACAAACTCGGCATAGGCGCCATCAATCACCATCAGACAAGTCTGCGGCAAGCTTTCGGCCAGTCGGATAAGATCAGCCTCGGGGATCATGGTCGATGTCGGATTGCCCGGATTGGTCACGAACACGATCCGGGTCTGGTCAGTCACAGCGGCAAGAATGTTGTCCACATCCACGTGACGATCGGTTTCAGGCACCATCACCGGAGTTGCCCCCGCCATCCGAGCGATGATCGGGTACATCGAAAATCCGTGTTCGGTATAGATAACCTCATCCCCCGAACCGGCATAAGCCTGTGCCACGAATTGCAGCACCTCGTCACTGCCCACGCCGCAGATAATGCGCGCTGGGTCCAGCCCGTGGCGTTCGCCAATGGCCTTACGCAGACTGGCGTGATCTGTACTGGGATACCGATTCAGGGTGGCCGCACTGTCCCGTACTGCCTCGATCGCTTTGGGGCTGGGGCCAAAGGGGTTTTCGTTCGAGCTCAACTTGATCACATGGTCGACCCCCGCCACCTTCGACTGGCCGCCCTGATAAAGCGCGATGTCCATAATGCCGGGTTGAGGGGTGATCTGGGTCATAAGAGGCTCCGTATTTAGAAGCCCCTCATACCCGTCTCAAAGCGTTGAGAAAAGCGGCAATTCCCTTATGCCGCCTTGAAGCGGGCTGTCGCCGGGTCGGCGTCGTAAAAGGGAGTAAACTCTTCGGTCCGCCGGGACAGGTCATTGACGCTGTCGATGATGAAGCGGACAGTCTCTTGGGACATCAGATATGAAAAGTTCAGACGCACCCAACCGGGTTTTTTCAACTCTTCACCAGCACCAAGCGCCGCATGCAACTGCTCCGAGGCTGCACGATCAATACCCAGCAACCGATGCGCATAGGGCCCGGCACAAGCACACCCGCCCCGCGCTTGAATGCCATAAACATCACTCAGCATCCGGGTGAATAACTGCTGGTGCACCGGCTGACCTTTACTGTCATGAACAAGAAAGGAAAAAATCGGCAACCGATGTGGATTGTCCGCGCCCAACAAGGTCAGACCTGGGTTATCTCCCCACCCTTCCAATGCCATCTGGTTATAAAGCGCCTCGCGCCTTGCGATTTCGTCTGCGCCAACCGCATCCTTGACCATGAAAGCCAACGCGGCACGGATGTCGCCTAAGACATTCGGCGTTCCCGCCTCTTCGCGCGTTGCAAGATCGGCGCTGTAGTCATGCCCCCAAGGGGACACGAAACTCACAGTGCCACCACCGGGCCAGCTGGGGCATGTGCGCTGCACAACGTTTTGATTGACGATCAATACACCAGACGCTCCAGGTCCACCGGCAAATTTATGAGGAGAGACCACGATCGCATCCTTGCGCGCATCCGCCGGGCCCATTTCCATTGGCAGATAAGGCCCACCGCCCGCATAATCCCAAACCGCTACAGCACCATTAGCCTTAAGCAGCCGCGTAACCGGGTCGGGATCAGTGATTATGCCCGTCACGTTCGAAGCGGCCGAAAATGACCCGATGATCAGATCCGAGTCCTCGTTTTCAACCAAGGCACGCTCTAAAGCCGACAGATCGACACCCCCTTCGGATGCTTCGGGGATTTCAATCACCAGCGCTTTGCTTTCCCGCCACGGCAAGATGTTCGAATGGTGCTCATATGGGCCGATCATTACCACTGGTCGTGCTGCCGCCTCGATCCCCAACAGATTGACCAGCCGGTTGAGACCCGCTGTAGCGCCCGATCCGGTAAAAATCACCGCATCATTTTCCCCGGCGCCAACAATCCGGGAGATTTCCGCACGGGCCTCGCGGCGCAGTCGGGTCATGTAGGCCCCGCAATAAGACGCCTCGGTGTGGCTGTTGGCATAAAACGGCAACACATGCGCGGCCACAAAATCCTCGACCTGCTTCAATGCGCGGCCCGACGCAACATAATCCGCGTAAACCAAAGGTATGTCCCCGCGCAGCCCCGGGATCATAACATTCTCGCCGATTAAGCCATCGCGCAACGTGTCGCTACGAACAGCAGCTTCAATGTCAGAACGAAATTGGGAAAGTGTCATTATATGGACTCCGAAGTTTCCCAACAAATATGATTGATATGTGTTGTGTATATAATGCATATTTTTAGATGGATTTCATAAATCATGTGTCATATGATTTGGAATGTCAAAAAATCTAGATCATATTGACCACCGCCTGCTGCGTGAATTGCAAACCGACGCTACGCTGTCCCAACGAGAACTGGCCGACCGCATCGGGCTGTCGCAAAACGCCTGCTGGCGTCGGCTGAAGGCCCTGAATGATCAGGGCGTCATCATCGGATCGACGGCGCAAATCGCGCGCGAAAAACTAGGGCTGAGCCTTGTGGTCTTCGTCATGCTGCGTACGAGGCACCACTCGGCCGAGTGGTTACAGGCCTTTCGCAGACATGTTCTGACGATACCAGAGGTCGTGGACTTTCACCGCATTGGCGGCGACTACGACTATCAGCTCAAGGTTGTTACGCAGGATATGGCTTCGTACGACAAGGTCTATCAACGCCTCATCGAAAAAGTCGAGCTGGACAGCGTAACCTCATATTTCGCGATGGAGGCAATTGCAGAAGGACGACCCTTGCCAATCTGATCCGCTCTTTATTTGGCCAAAAAAATTGCTCGGGGGGCATCGCGACTGGTCGTGATTGGGGGCAGAGTCCCCTAAAACGAAAAAGGCCGCGCAACCGCGCGGCCTTTCGAATTTCGATTTCGGCGAAGATTAGTTCTTCGCGTAGAATTCGACAACCAGGTTCGGTTCCATCATGACAGGGTAAGGCACATCGCCCAGACCCGGTGCGCGCACGAAAGTCGCGGTCATTTTCGAGTGGTCGGCGTCGATGTAATCAGGAACATCACGCTCGGCCAGAGCAGCAGCTTCAAGAACAACGGCCAGTTGCTTGGACTTGTCACGTACTTCGATGACGTCGCCTTCTTTGACACGGTAGCTGGGGATGTTGACCCGCTTGCCGTTCACTGTGACGTGGCCGTGGTTCACGAACTGACGCGCGGCGAACACGGTCGCGACGAATTTGGCGCGATAGACAACGGCGTCCAGACGGCGTTCCAGCAGACCAATCAGGTTTTCACCGGTATCGCCGTTGACACGAACAGCTTCGGCATAGATGCGGCGGAACTGCTTTTCGGTCAGGTCGCCATAGTAGCCCTTCAGCTTCTGCTTGGCGCGCAGCTGCAGACCGAAGTCAGACAGTTTGCCTTTCCGGCGCTGACCGTGCTGACCAGGGCCGTATTCACGACGGTTGACCGGGGATTTCGGACGACCCCAGATGTTTTCGCCCATCCGGCGGTCGATTTTGTACTTGGCAGACGTGCGTTTGGTCACGGCTGATCTCCTTCTTAAGGTCGAGGCCCTGATAGGCCACTATGAAGGGCGTTGTCCTCTTGAGGTTTCCCTCATGACAGGCCTCCCCTTGCGGGGGCCACCAACACCAATGAAGCCGCGCTTATATCCGCAGCGCTGGCAGAGTCAACATGCCGAACGGACGGAACCGAAACTTTCTGAAATTCAATTCAAAGACGGCACCACTAACGGGATTTAGTCCGCTAAAGTGGCACCGTTTACAGTTGCGCGTAGGTTCGCGACACCAGTGTACTGGAACTGAGTGGCCTTGCGATGAAACGCGACGACAGTTCCGTCCTGCTCTGCAACTTCACCACTCTGATGCTTGATCTGAGTATATGCGCTGATCCAGAATTCCTGATCGCGTGAAGGACAGCCGCTTTCAAACACCAGCGACGGGCTTTCATCATCATCGGAAACGACCAGTAACGCTGAAAACCGTTGCGCCCCGTTCATAAGCTCGAGCGTTCCGACGACATTATCCGAAAAAGTCGTGCCAGGAATAACGCGCCCGATTGTACCTGATGCAAATGCGTTTTTACGCCCGGCAACTTCAGCGCTGCCTTCCAGCATCGATGCCTGACCGCGCCAGGACCAGGCCGACCCTACATTTAAAAATGCCAGAGGCGCCGCCTCTAGCCCATCAATCTCTGTCTGCGACCATGAAATGGCAACACGACCGTTTACCCCGGTATTCATTTTACCGCCCGTACCCCTCAACAAATCACTGCCCGATGGCCAAGGGTTTATCAGTGACGATTCCGGCAGAAAAGGGACGGAATTGCAGCAATCACGAGAATGTTGCAGAACAGAATCAGAATCCGGGTGCAGAAATCCGCGTTTCAAAGACCTAAAGGATCATACTGAGCCCGAATGTCGGTCTGCCCTGCATTCGGTCTGATCAGGCTTTTTTTCGATTCGCCAATCACAGCGGATTTAAATTTCAAATGCGTGCGCCCTAATCGGCACACTGCACGAGCTGTCAGTTCACCAGCCCCCGATCCGCCATTCCACCGGAAAAGCGGAGGCTGCGGATATCTTCCGGCATCGTCTTGTACTGGTCTCGAAAAGCACGTTTTAGTGACGTTGTAGACGAAAACCCTGTGGCGGTGGCAATCTCGATTTGTGGCAAATCCGTAAACCGCAGCAGGCTATGCGCACGTTCCAGACGCAATTCTCGGTATGTGGCCAAAAGCTTTGCCCCCGTCTTGTTCAGAAACCGTCTCTGAAGCTGCCGGGTTGAAGTGCCGACCATGTTCGAAAGATCCGTGATCCTGAGTGGCTCTTCGACATGGTTCAGCATTGCCTCAACGGCTGACATAACCAGGTGATCCCCGCCCGCACGATGGATCAAGCGATTGGCAAGCTGGCTTTCGCAGTCCCGCTTGGGTTCGGACAGGCCGATAAACCCGCGCAGGTTATCTGCCATGTTCTCACCATGGTCCAACGAAACAAAATCCGCCAACAAACGCAGCGTACTCAGACGTGTCGTCGCGCTATGCGTGCGCCCGCGCGCCGCCAGATATGTGCCTGTACCACAGTTGGTCAAACCTGCTTCACGCGCTGCTGCATCGAAGTTGGGGTGAATGGCCGCGACTGTTTTTTCCGACAATCTAATCTGGGCCAGCAAAAGCACGGCACCACCGACAAGAACGGTCCGTGGCGAAAGATTCAGAACTTGTGAGACCCATGTTCTTTCGGCGTCGGACAACGTCCAACAATCCGAAAAATCGCCCCAGAAAACAGCCGCTCTTCCGGTCCAGTACTGCGGTCCTCCTACAGACCCCGCACCAGCCAAACGCAGATTAACGACATAGGAATGGTCGCCGGTCAGATCGCTCAGGGCACGATAAAATTCCCTGATCATCTCGGCCGAGGCAAATGCACTACTATCGCGCACGATCACATCGATGTTGTGGGTTCGCACGAAGGCAGCAGAGGTTGGCTCAGCCAGATAGGCTAGGTCATTTTCGAAGATGCAATGCTTCATGTCTCCCCCGCTGAAATGCCTGGGCCACAGGCAAAGGCATATGACCCAGGATGGATCAGCCCCTGGCCATTGCGGGGGCTGATCTGGTTGTCGTCTGTTTACTCTGCGGCTTCTTCGTAAGCGTCCATTG